>JAHZEE010000052.1:7114-7918 GCA_019421975.1 Clostridiales bacterium
CATCATACCAGCTCCTCCTTTGTCCGAATCTGTTCAAACATCTGCGCCAGCTCCGTGCGGTCCATCAGCCTTGGGACCGGATAGAGCGGATTTGCCTCCTGGTCTGCATACCGCGCCATCCGGGCGATGTCCTCCGTCCGGATGCCGTCGAGCGTCTTTGGAATCCCCATGGCCGCATTCATCTGCTCCACCCAGGCGATAAACGCCTCTGCCGCCGCGGCGTCTGCGGTGTCGCTCCCGGCGATGCCGGTCAGGCGCGCCAGCTTTGCCAGGGGCCTGTGGCACGCCGCGCCATAGGCCTTCAGAAAGTGGGGTAAAATCACCGCATTGGCCAGGCCATGGGGGATGCGGTATTGTCCGCCCAGCGCGTGGGCCAGCGCGTGGACATAGCCCACATAGGACTTGGTAAACGCCACGCCGGCGCAGTAGGCCGCCTGCAGCATGTTCTGCCGGGCCTGGCGGTCTGTCCCGTCCTCGTAGGCGCGCAGGAGGTTGTCGTGAATGAGCCGCGTCGCCCGCTCGGCCATCTGCCGGGTCTGCGCCGTGGTGGACCGGCCGATATAGGCCTCTACCGCGTGGGTCAGCGCATCCATCCCGGTGCTCGCCGTGATCCCCTTTGGCAGCCCCAGCGTCACCGTCTCGTCCAGCACCGCCACATGCGGAATGAGGGAGAAGTCGTTGATGGGGTACTTGTGGTGGGTTTTGGCATCTGTGATGACCGCCGCCAGGGTGGTCTCACTGCCCGTGCCCGCCGTGGTCGGCACCGCCACAAGCAGCGGCAGGCGCCTGTGGACATGCAGCAGG
>JAHZEE010000052.1:7928-9400 GCA_019421975.1 Clostridiales bacterium
TTTGCGCAGTCCATGGCGGAGCCGCCGCCGAAGGCGATGATGGCCTGGGCGCCGTTGGATTCGTAGCACTCCCGCGCCGCCTCCACATTGTCAATCGTCGGGTTTGGGACGGTGCCGTCATAGACGCAGCATCGGATCTGCGCTGCCTGCAGCGCCTGCTCCAGCGGCGCGCTCAGGCCCAGAGCCCGGATCTCGCGGTCGGTCACCAGCAGCACCGTGTGGATCTGGCGCCGCTGCAGCAGGGGCGGGATCTCCGAAAGCGACTGCAGCACCTCCGGCTGGCGGTATGGAAGAACGGGAAGCGCCAGGCGAAAGACCATCTGAAATACTCTGCAATAGAATCTCTTGAACCGGTTCAACTGCCTACTCTCTCCTCATCTTGGCGATCATTTCACTTAGATTATCTATTTTAAAATAGCACAGATGCGCCGCTGCTTCAACTCCCCGCCGACAGTTTTGTCAATATCTTTGCACCAGCCGCTCTTCCGCCGGCGGGATCGGATGGAGCATCCTCTGCACCGCCGCAGCAGGCCGGGGCACTGCGGCGGTATTTTTCGTTTTTCCTGTAGTTTTTTCGTCCAAAACGGTAGGATAGAGGTGAAGCCTGAAAGGAGGCGGTACAAGTGATCGAGGACGAGGCGATTCTCGCGCTGTTTTTTTCCCGTTCAGAGCAGGCCATCGAGGCACTGGATCTCAAATATGGCAGGCTCTGTCACAGGATCTCATATGGCATTCTGGGCAACCGGCAGGACGCAGAGGAGTGTGTCAACGACGCCTATTTGGGGGTGTGGAACGCCATTCCGCCGGCTGCGCCGGACCCGCTGCCGCCCTATGTCTGCAAAATCGTGCGCAACCTGTCTCTAAAGCGCTATTCCCGAAAGGCCGCGGCAAAGCGCGGCAGTGTCTATGAGGTCACGCTGCAGGAGCTGGAGGGGGTTCTGTCCGCCCCGGATACGGTTGAGCACACGCTGGAGGCCAGGGCATTGGCCCAGACAATCGCCGCATTTCTGGACACGCTCACCCTGGAAAACCGGATTATTTTTATGCGGCGCTACTGGTTTTTCGACAGCTATGCACAGATCGCACAGCAGGTCGGTCTCCGGGAGAAAACGGTCTCCGTCCGCCTGGTCCGGATCCGAAAACAGCTGCGGCAGTATTTACTTGAGAAGGAGGTATCCCTATGACCCCGGAGGTCTTTTCAGAGGCTATGAACCACCTCAGTGACCGCTACCTTTTGGAGGCCCTGGAGCTCCAGGCGCCCCGCCGGCTGCGCCCCAGACGGCGCGCCGCCGCCTGTCTCTGCGCTGCCTGCCTTGCGGCAGCTCTGTTGCTCGGCACCGCCCTGGCCGTCAGCACATCGTTCCGGCAGGCCGTGTTCACCTTTCTCTTCCCCCGCTATGACCAGCACCAGCTTCACGAAATCGAGGCGGGCCACCAGACCGGCTCCTTTGACCTCCAGGACACGCTCTTCT
>JAHZEE010000053.1:0-8807 GCA_019421975.1 Clostridiales bacterium
TCCTCATGATAGTGCACCAGGACACCCTTCCCCATGGCCTCCTTGCGGAGCAGATGAACCAGGCCATCGGTCACGGAGCGCACGGCCATACCCTTGATGCCAAAACAGTTCATGGCTGCCGCGCCGGCAACCTGCGTGATGACATTGTTGCTGATGGTGATTTCTCCTCTATCCGTCTCAATTTGGAGCATCGTGAGAACCTCCTCAGTTCATACATATGATTCGCCCTCTATTCTATCCTAAAATGGTAGAAAGTACAAGGGAAAAATCAGACCAGCATGCTCTCGTGCCAGCTTTTTGGCGCAGGGACGCCCAACAGCGCGGCAATGGTGGGCGCGACATTGGCAAGGCCGAAGGCGGCGTTTTGCCGCAGCGCGCCGTCTCCGCAGAGGATAAACGGCACAGGGTTGAGCGAATGGGCGGTGCGGATGCGCTGCGAGCCGTCCTTCTGTGTGTCGTACATCTGGTCGGCGTTCCCGTGGTCGGCGGTGACCAGCAGGGTGCAGCCCAGACGCCGGGCCGCCGTTACAATCTGCCCCAGGCACTGGTCCAGCGCCTCCATGGAGGCGATGACAGCCTGCAGGTTTCCCGTGTGGCCGACCATGTCGCCGTTGGGGAAGTTGCAGCGCAAAAATCCATATTGCCCGGACTCCATGGCCGCGATCAGCCGCTCGGTGATCTGATGGCACTTCATGGCGGGCTTCTGGTCAAAGGGGACAAGATCCGAGGGAATCTCCTCCCAGACCTCCAGCGCCTCGTCAAATTTGGCGCCGCGGTTGCCGTTCCAGAAGTAGGTCACATGGCCGTATTTCTGCGTCTCGGACAGGGCATACTGGCGGATGTTGTGCCGGCAGAGCAGCTCTGTGAGCGTCTCGGAGATGGCCGGCGGCTCCACCAGGTACCGGCTGGGGATCTTCAGATCGCCGTCGTACTGCAGGATCCCGGCATAGAGCGCATGACAGATCCCGGCCCGGTCAAACTTGGAGAAGTCCGCCTCCTCAAACGCGCGGGAGATCTCCAGCGCCCGGTCGCCGCGGAAATTGAAGAGAATGACGCTGTCCCCGTTGGAAATGGGCCCGATGGGCCGGCCGCCGCGCGCGACCACAAAGGGGGGCAGGTCCTGGTCGATGCAGTCGAGCTCTGACCGGGCCGTCTCGATGGCCTCCCGCGCAGAGCCAAACTGCCGGCCCTGGGCCAGCACATGGGTCTGCCAGCCGCGGTGCACCATCTCCCAGTCAGCCTCGTAGCGGTCCATGGTGATCTGCATACGGCCGCCGCCGGAGGCGATGGCATAGTCAAAGCCATCGGTCGAGAGCTCCTGCAGAACCTGCTCGAGCGCATCGACATATTCCAGGGCCGAGGTGGCGGGCACATCCCGGCCGTCGAGCAGGATGTGGCAGCGCACCTGGCGCACCCCCTCGGCTCTGGCGCGGCGCAGCAGTGCAAACAGATGGCAGATGTGGGAATGGACATTGCCGTCGGACAGCAGGCCCAGCAGGTGCAGGGGCCTTTGGTGCGCGCTGCAGTTGTCCATCAGCGCCTGCCAGGTGGCAGAACGGAACAGCGCGCCGGACTGGATGCTCTCATTCACCAGCCGCGCGCCCTGCGGAAAGATCTGCCCGCAGCCGAGGGTGTTGTGGCCGACCTCGGAGTTGCCCATGTCTCCGTCGGAGGGCAGGCCCACGGCGGTGCCATGGGCCTTGAGCGCCACATGGGGACAGGTGGCCAGCAGGTGGTCGAGGTTGGGGGTGCGGGCGTGAAAGACCGCGTCGCCGGCGTCGTGCTTTCCGATGCCAACGCCGTCGAGAATGACAAGTACGACTGGTTTCATTTGCAATGCTCCTCCACACAGTGGGCGGCAAAGGGGGCCCGCGCCGGGCGAATCTCACCCATGCGTGTGCCGCCGGCCAAGACAGACTGCGCGCAGCTGCGACCTGCCTGGTGCAGAGCAGCTGCGCGCTCTGCATATGACATTGTCCGCTTCTGTTGTAAAATATGCCCCTATTTTACAATAGAAATCCGCATCCGACAATGGCCATGTTACACAATCGTTACATGGTATTTGCGCATCCAATAGCTGATTTGCAGAAAATAGGCGATGGTCTGCGGGGTGGTCATCAGCTGGCCGTACCACGGCAGGCTCCGCTGCTCCTGCAGAAGCTGCTCCAGGGCGCTGCGCTGGCAGAGCTCCAGCAGGGGACTGTCCGGCTCGGCGAGCTCACTGCGCAGCAGCTGGCAGACGGCCTTGTGGTAGCTGGGGTTCCAGGTCTTGGGATAGGGGCTCTTCTTCCGCTCGATGATCTCCCGCGGCAGCAGATCCTGCATGGCGTAGCGCAGCAGGCCCTTCTCCCGGCCGTGGTAGTCCTTGTACGACCAGGGGAGGGTGTAGAGATACTCCACAATGCGCTTGTCGCAGAAGGGCACGCGGACCTCCAGACCGGAGTACATGCTGACCCGGTCCTTGCGGTCGAGCAGCGTCTGCATGAACCAGCGCAGGTTCAGCATCATCATCTGCTTCATGCGCGTCTCCAGCGCGTCTGTCCCCGGCAGAATATCGGTCGCGTCCAGGGTCTGCTGGTAGCGCCGGTGGACATACTCCTTCGGCGTCTCCTCCCGCAGAAACTCCGGCTTGAGGAAGGTGGCGCGGTAGTCCGTGGTCTGCGCCCAGGGGAAGCCGTCGGTCTCGCGCACCTCCGGGTCGCGGTACCAGGGATAGCCGCCGAAGATCTCGTCGGCGCATTCGCCGGAGAGCACGACGGTGTGGGTGTGTTTGACCGACTGGCACAGAAGCAGCATGGACGCGTCCACATCGGCCATGCCCGGCAGATCCCGCGCGTTGACGGCGTCAAAGAGCGCCAGCACCAGCTCCGGTGTGTCCAGCTCGACCCGGCGGTGATTGGAGCGGAGAAACTGGTGCATGATCTCAATGTACTGGTTGTCGGAGTTGGGCTGGAATTTGCCGCTCTGGAAATACCGGTCGTTGTCGCGGTAGTCCACGGAATAGGTGGTGAGATCCTCGATCTGCTGCCGGGCGACGGTGGAGATGATGGAGGAGTCCAGACCGCCGGAGAGGAAGGTGCAGAGCGGCACATCGGCCACCAGCTGCCGGCAAATGGCGTCTGTCACGAGGAACCGGGTCTTTTCCACGGCCTGCTCAAAGCTGTCCTCACAGGGCGCGTCGTGCAGGGTCCAGTAGTAGCTGAGCTGCAGCCCGCCCGTGTCGAAGCGCCCGCACTGGCCGGGCAGCACCTCCTGGACATTGCGGAAGATCCCGCGGCCGGGCGTGCGGCCGGGCCCCAGAAAGAAGATGTCGTACAGGCCCACGCGGTCCACCTCCGGCTGCACCAGCGGGTGGAGCAGGAGCGATTTGAGCTCAGAGGCGAACAGGAAGGTATTGCCCCGCACCGCGTAAAACAGCGGCTTGACCCCCATGGGGTCCCGGGCAAAGAACAGCTGCCGCTCGGTCTCATTGTATACGGCGTAGGCGAAGATGCCGTTGAACCTTTTGGCGCAGTCGGGCCCCCAGGCGTGGAAGGACTTCAGAACCACCTCGGTGTCCCCGTGGCCGTCGAAGGTGTAGCCGAGCTGCTCCAACTCGGCCCGGAGCTCGGGCGTGTTGTACAGCTCGCCGTTGTAGACGATGGTGAGATTTTTGTAGGTCATGGGCTGCCTGCCGCCCTCCGGGTCCACCACCACCAGCCGGCGGTGGAGCAGCGCACAGCCCTGGTGATAGTAGGCGCCCGCCTGGTCCGGCCCGCGCGGCGAGAGCGCCTCCGACATGGCGGCGAGATAGGGCTCATGGCCCGTCAGCACCTGATCGCAGGAAAACATTCCGGCAATTCCACACATAGAAAAAAGTTCCCCCTTTTGCAAGTCTGATACAGACTATGCATCCAGGGGGAGTTTTGCCTTTGTTTTTCAATTAAATACAATGTCCTGGGATTCAAAGAGGGCGTGCAGGCGGGCAAACAGCGGCTCGGTCCCGGTGAGCGCGGCGGTCTGCAGATACTGGGCGCAGGCCTGCTGGGCCTGGGTCAGAGTCTGAAGATCGGCGCCCAGATCCGCGATCTTGAAGGCGGGCAGGCCGTGCTGCCGCTGGCCCAGAAAGTCGCCGGGGCCGCGCAGGGCCAGGTCCTCCTCGGCAATGGCGAAGCCGTCGTCGGTCCTGCACAGCGCCCTGAGCCGGGCGATGGTCTGCTCGGCGCGGGAGGCGCAGAACAGGACGCAGTAGGACTTGTCCCGCCCGCGCCCAACCCGGCCGCGGAGCTGGTGCAGCTGGGACAGGCCGAAGCGCTCGGCGTTCTCTATCACCATCAAGGTGGCGTTCGGCACATCGACCCCGACCTCCACGACGGTGGTACAGACCAGAATATCCGCCTGCCCCGCGGAAAAGGCGGCCATCACCTGCTCCTTTTCCCCCGCCTTCATCCGGCCGTGGAGCAGCGCGACGCGCAGATCCGGAAAGACGGCCTGCTGCAGCGCCTGCGCCCAGGCCTCCACGGCCTTGACGGCGCTGGTCTCGTCTGTCTCAATGGCGGGACAGACAATAAAGACCTGATGCCCGGCCTGGACCTGCTTGCGGATAAACGAATGAATCCGGCTGCGCATTCCCTCGCCGACCAGAAAGGTGTCCACTGGCTGGCGTCCGGGCGGCCGCTCGTCCACAACGGACAGATCCAGATCCCCGTACAAAATCAGCGAGAGGGTTCTGGGAATCGGGGTGGCAGACATGACCAGCAGATGGGGGCTTTGCCCCTTGGCGGTCAGCGCCGCCCGCTGGGCGACGCCGAAGCGGTGCTGCTCGTCGGCGATCACAAGGCCCAGATCTGCAAACTGCACCGGCGACGAGAACAGCGCGTGGGTGCCGATGACCACCTGTGCCTGTCCAGCGGCGATGGCGGCCTCCGCTGCCCGGCGCTGCCGGGCGCCCAGAGAGCCTGTGAGCAGGCAGGTCTCGATACCGAAGGACGCCATCAGCGGCGTGAGAGAGGCGGCGTGCTGCTCGGCCAGAATCTCGGTGGGCACCAGCAGGGCGGTCTGACGGCCGCTCTGGGCCGCGCAGTAGGCCGCGGCGGCGGCAATCATGGTCTTTCCGCTGCCCACATCGCCCTGCACCAGCCGGTTCATGGGCGTGGCGCGGCCGAGATCTGCCGAGATCTCGGCAATGGCCCGCCGCTGCGCGCCGGTGAGCTGGAAGGGGAGGCGGGCGCAGAAGGGCGCGGCGTCGGTACAGGAGAATGGGCGGGTACGCACCGCGGTCCTGCGCGCACGCAGCAGCTGCAGGCCTGCGGCAAAGACGAAGAATTCCTCAAAGACCAGCCGGCGCCGCGCCTGGCCGAGCGCCTCCATGGAGTCTGGATGGTGGATCTGCGCATAGGCCTCAGCGGCCGGACACAGACGGTATTGCGTGCGCACGGCAGCGGGAAGCAGCTCCGGAATGGCGCCTAGACAGTGCGCCAGCGCCTGCTGTACCAGCTTGTCCATAAGCCGGTTGCTGATGCCGGCGGTCAGAGGGTAGATGGGCAGAATCCGCCGGGTGAGAATATGCGGCGCATCCACAGGCTCAAAGGCGGGGTTCAGAACCGAGGCATAGGTGCTGGCGGGGTCCAGCTGGCCATAGAAGATGTAGGATGCGCCGTATTTCAACTGGTCGGCTAGATAGGTCTGGTTGAAAAAGGTGATGGAGAGCTGCCCGGTGTGGTCGGCGACCTTCAGCTTGGTGAGATCCATCCCCTTGCGGATGTGGGCGGTTCTGGGCTCGCTGACGACCATGGCCTCAAAGCAGGCCGCGTGACCTGATTGCAGATCTGCAATGGCGGCGAGGCGGGTGCGGTCCTCGTAGTCCCGCGGAAAGTAGCAGAGCAGATCATAGAGGGTGCGAATCCCGATGCCGGCCAGCTGCTCTGCCCGCGTCGGCCCGACCCCCTGCAGGGTGCGCACGCTGGAATAGAGATCTGTCATATGCCGCCTCCTTTCATGTGCCCCTAATAATAAAAACATTATAGGGGAGTTTTGCGGCCGGGACAAGTGAAAAAAACCGCCCTCCGGAACCGGAGAGCGGTTTTTAAAGCGTTTGGATCAGGCCAGAGCGTTCATCTTCAGCGTGATGCTGCTCTTTTTCCGGGCGGCGGTATTCTTGTGCAGAAGCCCCTTCTGCGCGGCCTTGTCGATGGTCTTCACAGCGACCAGGTAGGCGGCGGATGCAGCCTCGCGGTTGCCACCGGCAACAGCGGCGTCAAACTTCTTCAGGTTGGTATGCAGCAAAGACTTGGCAGCCTTGTTCTTCTCATTGCTGACGCGGGAAAGCTGAACACGCTTCTTGGCGGATTTGATATTGGGCACGATAACACCTCCTCCGGAACCTTGTTTCACTTATGTTTGATAAGTGGTCTCATACAAAAGTGTATTATAGCGGGAATGATCCATAAAATCAACCCTTTTTACAATTTATTTTTTCGTATCAGGAGATCTGCGGTGGGCAAAACTAGCAGTAAGTGCGACGAAAGAAGGATGAGCAAAATGGCGATCAGAACGGATCTGGCCCTGGAAGCGAGAACGCTGTGGCAGGAGTCGGTGGGAAAGACCAGCGAGCTTGCAGGCGTAAAAGCGCGGGAGTTCCAGCTGCAGGGCCTGGATGTGACAGAGGTGCAGATTTTGGATGAACAGGGCGCAGAGGCCCTGCAGAAGCCCGTGGGGCGATACCTGACCCTGGAAATTGAAAACGATCACCGGCGCGAGGAGGCAAAGCTCAATCAGGCCTCAGAGGCCCTTGCGCAGACGCTGGGGAGCCTGCTGAGGCTGGAGCGGACAGACCAGGTGCTGGTGGTGGGGCTGGGAAATCCGGCGGTGACGCCGGACGCGCTGGGCCCCAAGACCCTGAACTATGTGCTGGTCACCCGGCACCTCATCGAGCAGATGCCGGAACAGTTCAGCATGTTCCGGCCGGTCAGCGCGCTGGCGCCCGGCGTGCTGGGGACGACCGGCCTGGAGAGCGTGGAGGTGGTCCGCGGCGTCATTGAACACGCAGCGCCGACCCATGTGATTGTGATTGACGCGCTGGCCTCCAGGGATCCGGCCAGGGTCTGCTCGACCATCCAGCTGGCCGACACCGGGATTGTGCCGGGGTCCGGCATCGGCAACAGCCGCGAGGCGTTCAACCGGCAGAGCCTGGGCGTGCCGGTGATTGCCGTCGGCGTGCCGACGGTGGTGGATGCGGCCACGCTGGTGACAGACTACCTGGAGCGAAACGGCCTGCAGGCGCCGGAGGACTCCCTGCGCCGCGGCCTGGTCGTGACCCCCAGCGACATCGATGCCAAAATCGGCCGCATGGCCAGAATCCTGGGACTGGGTATCAGCCGGGCCCTGCACCCGGAGCTCACAATCGCCGAGATTCAAAATTGTCTTGGATAATTTATGTCAACCTAATATACAAAACCAGCTGGAATGTTTTTCCACGGCGAAGCTTGTGCACAACTCTGTGGAATTGTGCAAAAACCATTTAAATATCAACCTTTAAATCAGCCGATCCTTTCAAAATGCACCAAAATAAAAATGGATAACAGCGCCGGAAAATCCGAATAAACCATAATATCCTTCCATTATGTCGACATGTCGACTTTGCTAAAATCCACAACCTGGCGTGGGTCGATTTGCGAAAAACTACTAATGGTTGGGAAATGTGCCAATTGAACCTTGACTGCCATCTGCGTTGCGAGTAAAATAAACTAGAATTATGGGGAAGTATGCGCGGCAGGTTGTGGCCGCCAAGGAGGTTTATCACGAAGATGGCAGTGAAGTATATTTTTATTACAGGCGGTGTGGTTTCCGGTCTGGGAAAAGGCATCACCGCGGCGTCGCTCGGACGGCTGCTCAAGCAGCGTGGACTGAAGGTCACGCTGCAGAAATTTGACCCGTACCTCAATGTGGATCCGGGCACGATGAGCCCGTATCAGCACGGCGAGGTGTTCGTCACCGACGACGGCGCGGAGACGGACCTGGACCTGGGCCACTATGAGCGCTTTACCGATGAGAATTTGACGGTCAACTCCAGCGTGACCTCCGGCAAGGTCTACTGGTCGGTGCTCAACCGGGAGCGCAACGGCGACTATCTGGGCGGCACCATCCAGGTAATCCCCCACATCACCAATGAGATCAAAGAGCGGATCTACCGCCTGGGGAAGATGGAGGCCACCGATGTGGTCATCACCGAGATCGGCGGCACAGTGGGCGATATCGAGTCCCAGCCGTTTCTGGAGGCCATCCGGCAGGTCGCCCATGAGGTCGGCCGGCAGGATGTCATGTACATCCATGTGAGCCTGGTGGTGTCGATTCCGGGCTCCAATGAGCTCAAGAGCAAGCCCACGCAGCACTCCTGCAAAGAGCTGCTGTCTCTGGGCATTCAGCCGGATGTGATTGTCTGCCGGGCGGACAGTGAGATTCCGGACGACATCATCCAGAAGATCTCCCTGTTCTGCAACATTCCGCCGGAAAATGTGATCCCCAACCTGACCGCGCCGATCCTCTATGAGGTGCCCCTGATGCTCGAGCAGGCGGGCATGGCCAATGTGGTCTGCAAGCGGCTGGGCCTGCCTGCGACGGAGCCGGATCTGGACGAGTGGTCCAGGATGGTGGTGCGGGCCAAAAACTGCAAGGACACTGTGACCATTGCGCTGGTGGGCAAGTATGTGGCGCTGCACGACGCCTATCTCAGCGTGGTGGAGGCGCTGACCCATGGCGGCATTGAAAACGATGTCAAGGTCGAGATCCGCTGGGTGGACTCGGAGCAGGTGGACAGCGCAAATGTAAAG
>JAHZEE010000053.1:8817-9359 GCA_019421975.1 Clostridiales bacterium
ACGGCGTGTTGGTGCCGGGCGGCTTTGGCGACCGCGGCGGCGAGGGCAAGATCGCGGCGGTGCACTGGGCCAGAGCGCAGAAGGTCCCGTTTTTCGGCATCTGCCTCGGCATGCAGATGGCGGTTGTGGAGTTTGCCAGAAATGTGGCCGGCATGGAGGGCGCCCATTCCAGCGAGCTGTGTGATAAGACGCAGTTCCCGGTGATCGACCTGATGCCGGAGCAGCGGGACATTGAGGCCAAGGGCGGCACGATGCGCCTGGGGGCCTACCCCTGCAAGATCACGGAGCAGGCAAAGTTTGTCAAGGCGGCCTATGGCGAGCCGATCATCTATGAGCGCCATCGCCACCGCTATGAGTTCAACAACCTCTACCGCGAGGCGCTGACCGAAAAGGGGCTGGTGCTGGCGGGGACCTCTCCGGACAACCGGCTGGTGGAGATCGTGGAGCTGCCGAGCCACCCCTGGTTTGTGGGCGTGCAGTTCCACCCGGAGTTCAAGAGCCGGCCCAACAAGGCCCATCCGCTGTTCCGGGCCTTTGTCGGC
>JAHZEE010000054.1 GCA_019421975.1 Clostridiales bacterium
ATCGTCAAGAACACCGGCCACATTGCAGCGGTCTGTGACCGCGACACCATCATTGCCGCTTCCGGCCTTCCCCGGCGGGAGCTGATCGACCGGCACAACTCCAACGATCTCGAGCAGATCATGGAGCAGCGCAGCCTGTACCGCCACGCCCCCGGCGACACCCGTCTGCGCGTCACCGACAGCACGGATAAGTATTATATCGGTGTTGCCTCCCCGATTCTCTCCGAGGGCGACATCATGGGCTGTGTCATGATCCTCAGCGACGACGACACCAAGCCCTTCGGCGAAACCGAGCAGAAGCTTGTACAGACCGTCTCCGGCTTTTTGGGCCGCCAGATGGAGAGCTGATCCTGCACGCGGCACCGGCAGAGGCCCTGTTAGCGCAGTCTGGCCCCCATTCCATCTTTTGCCGTATGACCGCAGACGCCCCCTTCCGGGAATCGGAAGGGGGCGTCTTTGTCACACCGCCGGGACCGATGGCGCAGCGTGCAGCTTGCGGGCCACCTGCAGCGCCAGCTCCATCATCTGCGCAAAGCCGGTCTCCCGCTCCTCGGCCGAGAGCTTCTCACCGGTGTTGAGGTCGTCTGAAATGGTGCAGATGGCCAGCGCCTGCCGGCCATGGCGCGCCGCCGTCAGATACAGGCCCGCCGCCTCCATCTCCACCGCCAGCACCCCCATCCGCTTCCACCGCGCGTTCACATCGGGCCGCGCGTCGTAGAACTCGTCCTGAGAGAGCACATTTCCAATTTTGAGCGGCAGCGAGAGTGCCTCGGCCGTCTGCGCGGCCGTGCGCAGCACCTGCCAGTCGACGATGGGCGCAAAGGCGCCCGGCAGCTCAAACTGGGCGGCAAAATTGGAGGAGGTGCAGGTGCCCATGGCGGCCACCAGATCCCGCAGCCGGACCCCGTCTGCGATGGCGCCGGCGGAGCCAATCCGCAAGATGGTCTGGACATCGTATTCCGTATACAACTCGTGGCTGTAGATGCCAATGGAGGGAATCCCCATCCCGCTGGCCATCACCGTCACCGGGGCGCCGCTGTAGGTGCCGGTGTAGCCCTGTACGCCGCGGATGTTATTGACCAGCCTGGCGTTCTCCAGGTAGTGTTCCGCGATAAATTTTGAGCGCAGGGGATCGCCCGGCATCAGCACGGTTTTTGCGATCTCCCCTGGCTTTGCAGCAATGTGATTGGACATGCTTCAGACTCCTTTCCCCTCGTTCCGAATGACCTCTGCCACCACACGGCTGGTGCCGAGCCTGGCTGCGCCGGCCTCCAGCAGCGCGGCCGCGTCCTGCAGGCTGGCGATGCCGCCGGAGGCCTTGACCCGGACGCCCGGCCCCACATGGGCGGCCAGCAGCGCCACATCTGCTTCCGTCGCGCCGCCGCCGGCAAAGCCGGTGGAGGTCTTGATAAAGTCGGCCCCTGCGTCTGTCACCACATGGCACAGGGCGATTTTTTCCGCCTCTGTCAGCAGGCAGGTCTCAATGATCACCTTCAAAACCTGCCCCCGGCAGACGCGCCGGACCGCTGCGATCTCCTCTTGCACCGCGTCAAACCGGCCCTGCCGGACCTGGCCCAGGTGGAGTACCATGTCGATCTCCCCTGCGCCGTCTGCCACCGCCGTGGCCGCCTCAAAGCACTTGACCGCGGTGGTGCTGTAGCCGTTGGGAAACCCGATCACTGTGCAGACCGGCACAGCGCCCGCCAGATACCGGGCCGCCTGCGCCACAAAGCACGGCGGAATGCACACCGAGGCACAGCCATAATGGACCGCCTCGTCACAGAGCTGCCGGATCTGTTCCCAGGTTGCATCCTGGCGCAGCAGTGTGTGGTCGCAGCGGCGCAGGATCTCTGCCTGTTCCATTTTTCCTTCCTCCCATCTCCCAGGATCTTATTTTTAGTATAGAGGGCTACCGCCCAAAAGTCAAACGGCGGCAAAGAGCGCGGAGCCAGGCTCTGTCTCCGCGCTCTTTTTACTCTGCAAGCAGTTTCTTTCTGGCGAGGTTGATGGTGCCGTCCTGCATCTGTCCAAGCCATTTGAGGCTCTTTCCGCAGCCGTAGGCCACGCAGGACTCGGCGTCGTCTGCCACACTGCACTGGATGCCTGTCCGCTCGCTGATCAGCCGGTCGAACCCCCAGAGCAGGCTGCCGCCGCCGGTGAGGACAATGCCGTTGTGGGAGATGTCCGCCACCAGCTCCGGCTGGGTCTGTTCCAGCACCGCCAGCACCTCGTCGGAGATCTGTCGCGCCTGCCGGCGCAGGGCCTCCAGCACCTCCATGGAGCTGACCGTCACCTCCCGCGGCAGGCCGCTTTTGAGATCCCGCCCCTTGACCGGCATCATTCGCTCCTCCGGCCGCTCGTAGACACAGCCAATACTGATCTTGATCTCCTCTGCGGTGTTGGTGCCGATCTGCAGGTTGTAGTGACGCCGCACATAGCGGATGATCGACTCGTCAAAGGCGTCCCCTGCAATTTTAAGCGACTTGCTCGACGCCACCCCGTTGAGACTCAGCACGGCGATGTCCGTCGTGCCGCCGCCGATGTCCACCACCATGTGGCCGTCCGGGCCGGACAGGTCCATCTGCGCGCCCAGCGCGGCCGCCAGCGGCTCCTCAATCAGATAGACCCGGCGGGCGCCCGCCTCCATGGTGGCCTGATAGACCGCGCGCTCCTCCACCTCCGTGATGCCGCTCGGCACACAGACCACAGCCCGCGGCTTGACCAGAAGGCCGTGGGAGACGCTGCGGATCATGTGGTAGAGCATCTTGGCGGTCATCTCATAGTCGGAGATCACGCCGTCGCGCAGCGGCCGGATGGCCACCACATTTCCCGGCGTGCGGCCCAGCATGTTGCGGGCTGCGGCGCCGACCTGCAGCACCTTTCCGGAGTTCTTATCCACGGCCACCACAGACGGCTCCCGCAGTACAATTCCCTTGCCCTCGGCATAGATCAGCACATTGGCCGTGCCAAGGTCAATTCCCAAATCATTCGTCAATCTCAGCATCGTTATCATTCCTATCCGTCCGCTGTGCAGAGGCAAATGCCGCACAGACCACTTCTTTTGCCCCCGCCGTCAGCAGCACGCGGCTGCACTCGGATAAGGTTGCACCAGTCGTTACAATGTCGTCGATCAGCAGAATCCGCTTCTGCGTAAACTGCTCCGGCTTGAGCGCCTCATAGACGCCCAGCACATTGGCCCTTCTCTTCTCGGCGCTGTCCAGACTGGACTGCGCCGGATTGTTGATGATCTTGCGCAGCGTCGGGATGGCCGGCCGGTCCAGCCTGCGGCAGAGGGCCTGACAGAGCAGCTTGGTCTGGTCATACCCGCGCTTGCGGCGACGCCGCCGGCTGATGGGCACCCATGTGATGAGATCATACTGCCCCGCCAACCGGCTTGAAATGCAGGCTGCAAGCAGCTCTCCGTAGCAGTTCACATAGTGTGTCGCACCCCGGAATTTAAAACGGAGCATGGATGCACGCACCGGATCTGTATACGGAAACGGCGCCACACAGGTGTCGAAAAATTCCCCCGACTTGTCCGCACACTCCATATGTAGCAGCTTTTCCGCACAGGCCGGACAGATCTCCTCCGACCCATTGTCCAAGAGCGTGCGGCAAAACACACACTTGGGCGGAAACAGCAGGTCCAACAGGTCTTTGATCAAATTCATGTGTCTGTTCCCTCCGCCAGCCGGATCCGCAGACCACTGTAGCGCCTCTGGCGGCGGTCGTTCTCCACCATCTTCGCCACCGTCTGCTCATTTCCCACCACAATCAGCAGCTCTCTGGCCCGGGTGATGGCCGTATAGAGCACATTCCGGGTCAGCAGAAATGGAGAGCCGCCGGCCAGCACCAGCACCACGGCCCGGTATTCACTACCCTGGGACTTGTGGACCGTCATGGCATAGGCCAGCTCCAACTCCGGCAGCAGCTCAAAGGAGTAGAGGGCCAGCCGGTCGTCGTCAAACAGGATGGTGAGCGTCTCGTCCTGCGGCCGGATCTCCTGCACCACGCCGATGTCGCCGTTGTAGATGCCTGTTCCATGGGCGCTGCCGTCGGTTTTCTTCCATAGTATATCATAGTTGTTCCGAATTTGCATCACCCGATCCCCCTCGCGCAGCAGAAATTCTCCCCGCTGCTTTTCCCGCTTGATGAGATCCGGCGGGTTGAGCACCGCCTGCAGGGCCAGGTTGAGCGCGCCTGTGCCCACCTCGTAGCGCCTCGATGGGGAGAGCACCTGGATGTCCTCCGGGGCGATGTGCAGATTCTCCGGCAGGCGGCGGGCGCACAGCTCGCACACTGTCTGCACCACAGAGGCAGGGCTTGTCCGGCGCAGAAAGAAAAAGTCCCGGTCCCTGGCCCCCAGCTCCGGCAGCTGGCCTGCGTTGACTGCATGGGCATTCATCACGATCAGGCTCTTCTGTGCCTGGCGGAAGATCTCTGTCAGCCGGACCGTGGGAATGACGCCGCTGCGGACCAGATCTGAGAGCACATTGCCCGGCCCCACCGACGGCAGCTGGTCGGGATCCCCCACCAGAATCAGCCGGCACTGGGGCGGCAGCGCCCGCAGCAGATTCTCCATGAGCAGCAGATCCACCATGGAGCACTCGTCCACCACCAGCACCTCCGCCTCGATGGGGGCCGACTCGTCATGGGTAAAGACCATCTCGCCGGTGTCCTGGGAGAACTGTGCCTCCAGCAGCCGGTGAATGGTGGCCGCAGGCGCGCCGGAGAGCTCCTGCAGCCGCTTGGCCGCCCGGCCGGTGGGCGCCGCCAGCACTGTGGTGAGCTTCATCCGCTCAAAGAGCGCCAGCATGCCGTTGACCGTCGTGCTCTTGCCCGTACCCGGCCCGCCGGTGAGGATCATCACCCGGCTCACAGCCGCCATCGCGATGGCCTGCCGCTGGCGCTGGGCGTATTCGATGCCGACCGTCTGCGCCGCCTCCTCCAGCAGCGCCTCCAGTCCGGCCGGCCTGTCCGGCGGCAGCCGGAGCATCTGATGCAGCCGCTGCTGCACATACTGCTCCGCCTCATAGAATTCAGGCAGATAGCAGGCTGTGAGCTCCCGCAGCGGATCCAGAATCACCCGCTGCTCCGCCGCCAGCTGTTCCAGGGCGATTTGAACGGTGTCCCCGTCCAGACCCAGAAGCGTCACCGTGGCCTCCACCAGCTTTTGGGCGGGCAGGAAGGTATGTCCATTTCCCAGGTTGTGCCGCAGCTCAAACAAGATGCCCGCCGCCACCCGCCGCAGGTCCGCACCGTCCAGGCCCAGCTCCAGAGCGAAGGCGTCGACCTTTTCAAACGGCGCGTGGAAGGCCGGTTCTGTCAGCAGGTAGGGATTTTCCCCGATGGCGTCCATGGCCTGCTGGCCATAGGCCCGGTAGAGCCGCAGGGCCAGCTCCACCGGCAGGCCGTGGGCGCTGAGGTATTCCACCAGCCTGCGCACGCCCAGCTGGCTGCGGAAGCTCTCGCCGATCTCCAGCGCCTTTTTCCGGGAGATGCCGGGAATCACAGCCAGCTTCTCCGGCATGCGCTCGAGTATGTCCAACGCCTCTGCGTGGAACAGGGCGACAATCTTCTGGGCCGTCTTGGCGCCGATGCCCCGGACGGTGCCGGCGGAGAGGTAGGTCAGAATCTCCTGCTCCGTCTGGGGCATGAGCTGTTCGAGCACCTCTGCGCGGAACTGCGGCCCATAGGCCGGATGCGTGCTCCAGGCGCCGGTGATCATCAGATGCTCTCCCACTGTGACCTGGGGCATCTGTCCCACAACCGTGGCAGCGCTGCCATCCTCACACCGGAGCCGGAGCACGGTGTAGCCCGTCTCATAGCTCTGAAACACCACCGCGGTCACGGTGCCGCGCAGAATGTTCTGCTGTTCCAACCTCACTGCCCCTTTTCCAGCACCTCCGGCAGTTGTTCTGCCGTACAGATTTCTACTTCCTGATGATCCCGCTGCAGCAGCTGCAGCTGTTTCTTCCCCAGCTCTGTCATGCCGTAGTCCGCCACGATGAGCCGGCCCCGCAGCACGCCGCTCTCCTGTAGGTACCGGCAGGCCCGGAGCTGCTGCGGCAGGCGCTCTGCATCCCCATAGGCCGAGAGCACCACACAGCACTCCCGCGCGTCCAGCGGCAGCACAAAACGCCCGATGAGCAGCCAGATCAGCAGCAGAACCCCCGCCGCACTGAGTGTACAAATCACAATATCTTGCAGCATGGCAAATCCCTCCACATCATCGTATGCGTGGTGGGTTTGACCGGTTCTAGTCCTGCTTATAACCCTCAATTCCATTGGCCTGCATCCACTGGAGCTTGGAATCCATCAGCTGCTGCAGCACGGGATCCCGTCCGCCGCGGCAGATCTGCAGCATATTCTGCAGATCGTACAGATCATTGTAGGTGAGATACGGATACTCCGTCCCGCCCATTGTGCCGTCCGGATCGATGGAGTACCAGAGATTTCCGTCCGGCTGCAGCCAATCCGTCCCCACAGCGGTCAGGCCCTGCAGCATCCGGTCTGCCGTCTCACCGTAGACCGTCTCTCCGGTGAGGTGTTCCAGCCGGTAGAGAAACAGGGTTTCACACAGCTGGTGGTTGAGAGAGGTGTGCACCGGCAGATTGCCGTCGGCATCCCAGTAGTCGCCCAGAAGCCAGCCGCTCTCGCCCGTCTGCGCGTTCGTATAGACCCGGTGGGTCTGCTGGGCGTACCAGACCAGAAAATCTCCATAGGCCTTCGCCGCCTCCCAGAACGGGGCAACTCCATAGCGCTCATAGGCGCTCAGCAGCCCCAGCGCCATGTCCGTGGAAAAGCGGGTGTCGTAAAAATTGGCGGAGATCTGGTAGTCCCCCAACAGCCACTCGCTGCCGGCTCTGGTGGGGAAATAGCCGCTGGCATTCTGAAGCTCCAGCATCACATGGAGCATGGGAATCGCCAGCTCCCGCGCCGCCAGATCGGGGCAGTCCAGCATTTTAATGGGAATATAGCTGACCGGAATCCGGTGAAAATAGTGTTCGCCCGTCGGAATATAGTTATAGGGCGCCGTATAGTAATAGCCGCGATAGGTCCAGCGGTTGGCGTCCTCCATCTGAAAGCCGCTCCACTGGCTCTGCGCATCGGAGCGGCTCCAATCGATGGCTGCACCGCTTCCCTGGAGCAGATAATAGGTAAAATAGCTCCCATCCGGCGCCGGCGGCACCATCAGGCGCACCAAAAAGCCGGTTCCGACCGCGCTCACCACCATGAAGCCGTCCTGGGCCGGCAGCGCCTCAATGCAGTCATTTGCCCGATCCTGATAACAGCGGGGCAGGGACACAATGGCCGCCTGTTCTCCCACCTGAAAAAAGTACATTCCCGCCGGATAGACGCCCGTCTGCAGCGGCTCAATCTGCCAGGCGTCGTCCGCATAATAGCGGAGCTCCCCCGCGGTCCCGGCAAAGTACAGTGTCTCGACACAGCCACTGCCTGTCCCCGCCGGCGCAAAGCGCACCGACTGAAACACATCCCCGTTTTCGTACTGATATTGGCGCGTGCTGGTCTGGCCTGCGGCCAGGCTCCGGTAGAAGGTCTCCACGGAGATCGTGCCCATGTTTGACTCCAGAGTCTGCTTTGCCCCCGCAGAGGCGGCCAGCGCCGTGGGCAGCGCGCCGCACAGCAACCATATCGCCAGCACAGCAGCACATGCGCGCCGACTGATCCAATGCAGATTTCGCCTGTTTTGATTGTTCATTTTCATATGCATCCATCCCAGGTGTAAGATGTTCTTATTCTACACCAGAATGCGCACATTTTCAAAACTTTTTGCACCTTGTAAAAGAATCCCAATTTCCCGCCGCATACAAAAAAACAGCCGGCGCAATCTGCGCCGGCTGCGTGAAACCCAATGGTTTTAAATTACTCTGCAATCTCGATGACAACGCCGGAGCCGACCGTACGGCCGCCCTCACGGATTGCGAAACGCAGGCCCTTCTCAATTGCGATCGGGGTGATCAGCTCCACATCCATGTCGACATTATCGCCGGGCATGCACATCTCAACGCCTTCGGGCAGGGAGATGATGCCGGTCACGTCGGTGGTACGGAAGTAGAACTGCGGACGATAGTTGTTGAAGAACGGGGTGTGACGGCCGCCCTCGTCCTTGGACAGGACATAGACCTGGCCCTTGAACTTGGTGTGCGGGTGGATGGAGCCCGGCTTACACAGAACCTGGCCACGCTCGATGCCCTTCTTGTCAACGCCGCGGAGCAGCAGACCGACGTTGTCGCCAGCCTCTGCGTAGTCCAGCAGCTTGTGGAACATCTCGATGTCGGTGACAACGGTCTTCTTGACCTCATCGGTCAGGCCGACAATCTCAACTTCCTCGTTCTTGTTGATCTGGCCACGCTCCACACGGCCGGTCGCAACCGTACCACGGCCGGAGATGGTGAACACATCCTCAACCGGGCACAGGAAGGGCAGGTCTGCCTTGCGGTCCGGGGTCGGGATATAGTCGTCAACAGCCTCCATCAGCTCCTTGATGCAGGCATACTCGGGAGCGTTCGGATCGTCGGACTCGCAGGTCAGAGCCTGCAGAGCGGAACCCTTGATGATGGGCACATCGTCGCCCGGGAACTCGTAGGTGCTCAGCAGCTCGCGGACTTCCATCTCGACCAGCTCCAGCAGCTCCTCGTCGTCGACCTGATCGCACTTGTTCAGGAACACGACAATGGCGGGAACGCCGACCTGACGGGCCAGCAGGATGTGCTCACGGGTCTGAGCCATCGGGCCGTCGGTTGCAGCGATAACCAGGATTGCGCCGTCCATCTGTGCAGCGCCGGTGATCATGTTCTTGATATAGTCAGCATGGCCCGGGCAGTCCACATGGGCGTAGTGACGCTTGTCGGTCTCGTACTCGACATGGGCGGTGTTGATGGTGATACCGCGCTCACGCTCTTCCGGCGCCTTGTCGATGCTGGAGTAGTCCTCGTACTGGGCCTGGCCCTTCAGGGACAGATATCTGGTGATTGCCGCAGTCAGGGTCGTCTTACCGTGGTCAACATGGCCAATGGTGCCAATGTTGACATGGGGTTTGGTTCTTTCAAACTTCTGCTTTGCCATTGAAAAAATCCTCCTTGTTGTAAATATACGGATTCAAATTTTTTTCAGATACGGTTATCATACACTATTTGCCGCAAACTGGCAAGAGGTATTTTCCGCATTATGCCTGGGCCTTGCCGCGCTTTGCGATCAGCGCATCCTGCAGGCGCTGGGGCAGCTCAATATAGGGGCTGGGCTCCATGGAATACTGGCCGCGGCCCTGGGTCTTGGAACGCAGGTC
>JAHZEE010000055.1:0-4751 GCA_019421975.1 Clostridiales bacterium
GCCGTCCTGTTCCCGGAGTACATCGCCCGCGCCGTCCGCGCCGGCATGGAGGAGGCCAACATTCTGCCCCAGATCACGGCGACCACCACCACCATCGACACCATGGACTACCGCTCCATCTACTCCGTGCCCGACGCGGAGGACAAAGAGCTGGCCACGGTGGCAGAGGGTGCGGCCATTCCGGCCACAGAGATCAAGACCAAATCCAACCTCATCAACCTGCGCAAGCGCGGCCGGATGCTGGTGGCCTCCTACGAGGCGGTCCGCTTCCAGAAGCTGGACCTCTTTTCCGTCACCCTGCGCCAGATCGGCGCCTACATCCAGAAGATGCACCTGGCCGACGCCATCGAGGTTCTGATGAACGGCGACGGCAATGAGAACGCCGCGAGTGTGCTGAAGATCGGCACCACGCCCATGACCGGCACCAAGGGCACGCTGGACTATGACCAGCTGGTGGAGTTCTGGGCCCAGTTTGACCCGTATGAGCTCAACACCTTCCTGGTCTGTCCCAGCGTCATGGTACAGATGCTGAAGCTGCCGGAGCTGCAGAATCCCCTGACCGGCCTCAATTTCCAGGGCACGGGCGAGCTGCAGAGTCCGCTGGGTGCGGCCCTGCTGCGCACGGACTGCGCGCCGGCCGGCAAGATCATCGGTCTCGACCGCCGCTTTGCACTGGAGATGATCCAGGCGGGCGATGTGCTCGTCGAGTACGACAAAATCATCGACCGGCAGCTTGAGCGCGCTGCCATCACCTCGATTTCCGGCTTCGGCAAGGTCTACGCGGACGCAGCCAAGGTGCTGGAGATCTGAGATGGACATTTTAGACGACATCTATGACACGGCGGCGGTGTTCACGGACACCTCTGACGCGCAGAGGGCACAGGCGCTGCGGCGCCTGTGCGCCGCCGCCCATCAGTCCCTGCTGATGCGGCTCAAAGACGGCGTGACAGAGCAGAGCTGCCGCGACGCGCTGGTCTGCGCGGCGGCCTGGATGGCCCTGGCGGCGCTGGATGCCGGCACAAATGCAGACGGTATCACCCAGTTTACAGCCGGAGAGATCTCACTGCACCGCGCAGACGGCGCAGCGGGCTGCCTGCAGGTGCAGGCGGAGCTGCTCATGGCGCCGTACTGCAGGGACAGCTTT
Source organism: Clostridiales bacterium (assembly GCA_019421975.1). Lineage (GTDB taxonomy): Bacteria > Bacillota > Clostridia > Oscillospirales > Oscillospiraceae > CAKTFW01. Next base: position 1,145 of record JAHZEE010000055.1, read on the forward strand.
TCCTTTCGGGGGGTGAGGGCATGAAAGAGGCGCTTGCGCGCCTGATTCGCTACTATGGCTCGACGGTCACGGTGACGACGGCCGCCGGTCAGAGCCAGGTCCGGGCCTTTATACAGCCGGTCACGGGCAAGAGCTGGCAGAACATGAAGAAGGTGGTTCAGGGGCTGGGCGAGATCGAACTGGGCCAGTTTCTGTATCTGGGTCCGGTCACGCCGGATCTGGCCGAGGCTACAGAGGTCTGCTGCGGACAGGAGCGCTTCCGGATCCGCCGGACAGAGCTGATCTGTCTGAAGGACGAGGCCCTCTACTGCTGGGGCCTTTTGACCAAGGAAGGCGGCGAAGACCCGTGGAACAGCTGATTGAGGCAATTTTAAAAGCGGTACAGGCGGCGGGGATTCCGGCCGCACGCGCCTTTCAGCCGGGACGGATGCCCCGGCTGAAGGGGGCTGTGGCGGCCCTGGCCCTGCGCAAGGCGGTACAGACACCCGCCGGCTTCGGCGGATATCTGGGCGTCCTCACGGACAAGGAGGGCGCGAGCAAGGAGCTCTACGGCATGCGTCTGGAGGCGGATCTGGCGTTTACCATCTACACGCCGCGCACCGCCGGCTCTGCCGCGGGCGACGCACTGGCAGAGAAGCTGGTGCAGGTGCTGCTGGGGGGCGTGGAAGGGGTGAGTCTGCGCCAGTTCACGGTGCAGGACACCGTCTATGCCGCGGAGCCGGACTGCTTTACCACCGTCCTGGAGGCCACGGTGATGGCCCATCTGTACGCGGTGAGCACCGGCGAGGAGCCGGTCTTTACGGACTTTATTTTGAAAGGTGAGATTGTATGAGCATTACCTATCATGAGCGGCCCGGCGTCTACTCGGACTACGAGGCGTCGTCCATCACTGCCACGGCAGCCGGCTCCAAGGTGGTGGCGGTGGCAGGGGTGTCTGCGGCGAGCGCGGGCCTTTACACCGTCACCTCCTACACCTCTGCTGCGGCCACCTTTGGCGAGGACAGCGAGCTTGGCAGAATGCTGAAGCTGCTCTATCTCAACGGCGCGGGCACGGTACTGGCTGCGCCTGTGGCAAGCGACACCCAGCAGAACTATGAGGCGGCCCTGAAGCTGCTGCTGGAGGCGGGCACCGCGGCCTATGTGGTCATCGGCAGCGCCGACGAGCAGACCCAGAAGGCCCTGATGGAGCAGGTCCAGGCGGCCAGCGAGGCGCGGCACGAGTGTCTGGGCCTGGTGGGCCTGGCAGACGGCACCACGGCGGCGCTCACAGCGCGGGCCAAGCAGCTCAACTGTGAGCGCATGATCCTGGTGGGACCGGGGGTCTATCTCGCCGGGGTGGAGGCGGTGCAGTCCGGCAGTATGGCCGCTGCGGCCCTGGCCGGCGTGCTGGCCGCGCAGACCGATCCGGCCGTTCCCCTCAATGGCGCGCAGCTGCGCGGCCTCACGGGGGTTTCGGCCACCTACAACGACACGGAGATGGACACCCTGATCCGCGGCGGCGTCACCGTGGTCGAGCCGTCCGGCGGCAGCATCACCGTGGTGCGCGGCATCACCACCCGCACCACCACGGCCGAGGCGCCGGACACCACCTACCGCGAGCTCAACACCATCCTCATCATCGACGAGGTGATTCCCGCCATCCGCAATGCGCTGCGCACCCGGTTTGCCCGCGCCAAAAACAACACCGTCACCCGCTCGGCCATCCGCAGCCAGGTGACGGTCGAGCTGGAGTCCCGGGTGGAGCGGGAGATCATCGACAGCTTTGAGGCCATCACGGTCACGGCGGACACCACCGACCCCACCGTCTGCCTGGTGGAGTTCGGCTTTACCGTCACCCATGGGCTGAGCCGGATCTACCTCACAGCCCACATCTCGGTGTAAGGAGGCGACAATATGGCGACAACGACAAGAAAAATTCCCACCTCCGCCGACATCTATCTGGAGATCAACGGAACCCGTGTGGCGGTGGTGCAGAGCTATCAGGTCACGGCCAAGCAGACCAGCCAGACCATCGAGGCCTTTGGGCAGGCAGAGCCGGTGGCCACCATCCGCGGGCAGACCCAATACACCCTGAGCCTCAGCCGGCTCTATGCCACCGACGAGGCGCTGCGCGACGGGATCTCGTTTATTGATCTGGATGATTTCAACCTGGTCATCTGCAAGCCGGATCGGAAGGTCATCTACTCCGGCTGCCAGTGGTCGAGCCTGTCCGAGCACGCAGAGGTGGGCGGCATGGTTCTGGAGGAGGTCCAGATCACGGCCACCCGCCGGTATGAGACGGGCGCATGACGAACCGGCTGTTACAGTGGCTGGGCGGACGCCGCCGCGCCTGCGCGGGGCCCTTTGAGCTGCGGGTGCTGACGGCCTGGGAGCTGCTGCAGGCGCGCCGGGAGGCCAAGGGGCTGGAGCAGGAGGCATTGGAGGCTGGACTCTGCCTCAACGCCTGTGTTCTGGCCCGCGCGGCCAGTGTCCGGGGGCGGGCGGTCTTTTCCTCGGGCCAGCAGGTGCTCATGCGCCTGTCGGCCGAGACCATCGAGACGCTCAGCGCCCGCTATGCCGCGCTCAGCCAGCGCCAGAGCCCCTCATGCTGCGGCAGCCCGGAGGAGATTGCAGCGCTGCGGGAGGATCTGGCCCAGAGCCCCTATGAGCGGCTCAAGTGGCGGGTGCTGCGGCAGTTCGGCGTTCTGCCCTCTGAGGCGCGCGCCCGGCAGATGACGGATGGAGACTATCTGTACTGCGTGCTGCAGATGATGCTCGACGACGAGGACGCCCAGGCCCAGCTCTGTCCCAGCTGCCGGGCCGAGGCGCAGACGCCCCGCTGCCCGGTGTGCGGCGCGGCGCAGGCGGAGGAAAATGCCGCATTTGACGCGGCGAGATTTGAGGAGCTGAAACAGCATGGTATACGCTGAATGGCAGCTGCTGCGGCAGCTGGTGACGGCCAGCAGCTGGACCGATGAGCCGGCGGTAGAGGTGCCGCAGGCACATCTGAGCTGGCAGCAGGCCGCCGCGCAGGCCTCAGCGTCCGGGCAGGACGAGGTGCCGGCGGCAAAGACGCCGGCACGGCCGGGCGCTGCAGACACACAGGCCGGACGGCTCTGGCAGACGCTGGAGCAGGGCGGCTGGCAGATGGCCCGGGCCGCGGCGGCGCTGGCGTCCCAGCGCGCCGCCGGACATCCGGCGGCAGAGGGGACGGCGGGCCGGGCCGGCGCGCGGATGCCCCAGCAGGCGACGGTCTGGGCCGGGGCGCCGGACCGGTATGGCGCTGTATCGGCGCAGGCAGCCTGGTATCCGGCCGGCTCCATGCAGGCGGTCTCGCGCTACTTTGAGCGGGACGCCAGACGATATGGCTGAGAGAGGGAGGAAACAAGATGCTTGCGCCCATGCGATATAAAACATTTGTCTGGCCCCACAATCCCAGGACCTACACCATCACCTATGCCCGTGAGACGGCGGTACACAAGGTGCCCATGGGGGTCTACACCATGCAGGATCTGGGCCGGAGCTGCCGGGTGCTCTCCGGCGAGGGGGAGTTCTACGGCCGCGACGCCTATGACACCTTTAAGCTGCTGGCCACGGTCTTCTATTCTGAGGGGCCGGGGACGCTGAT
>JAHZEE010000055.1:4761-9281 GCA_019421975.1 Clostridiales bacterium
GGAGCCGCGGGAGGACTATGTGGCCTATGCCTTCACCTTTCAGGAGGGCTATGCAGGCTATGCGGGCATGACCCTGGTGTCGGAGCCGGAGGCATCTTCGCCGTCCGGCACGGCGCAGACGAGCGCCGCGGCCCAGTATCACACGGTGGTCTCCGGCGATACGCTCTGGGCCATCGCAAACCGGTACAACCTGACCCTGCAGGCCCTGCTGGCGCTCAATCCGGGCATTTCCAACCCCAACACGGTAGGACAGAAGGTGCGTGTGGCCTGACGGGATATTTGACGACAGTGAAGGGCGCGGTCTGGCGGCTGCCGGTGCTGACCCAGTGGGAGATCCTGCGCACAGACGGCGAGAGCTGTGACAGCTTTCAGGTCCAGTTTGCCTTTGAGGCCGCGCAGATCACGCCCCTGCGCACGGCCGTCCGCTTCCGGGCCGAGGAGCAGGGACAGACGGTCTTTACCGGGCTGGTGGACGAGTGGGAGCTTACCGCGTCGTCTGACGGCCTGCTGGTGGAGATGACGGGCCGGGGGATGGGCGCGCTGCTGCTGGACAATGAGACCCGCGCGGCCGCCTACCTCACGGCGAGCCTGTCGGATATTTTGAAGCGCTATGTGTATCCGCTGGGCATCACCCAGGTGGACGCCGACCAGATGGCGTCTCTGCACAACTTTGCCGTGGACTCCGGCGACACCTGTCAGACGGCACTGGCGGGGTTCTGCCGCCATGCCGCCGGGGTGACGCCCCGGTTTTTGGCAGACGGAACCCTGCAGCTGCGCAAAAGCCCCGCCATCACCCGCCGGAAAATCACGGCGGCGACGGAGGTCAGCCAGGCGGTGGTCCGGCAGTGCCGCTACGGGGTCATCTCGGAGCAGGTACTGGTGCACAGCCGCACCGGCGCGGTGGAGACGGTGCAGAACACCGCCTTTGCCGGCCTGGGCGGCAGGGCGAAAAAGGTGACACTCACCTCCGGCGACACGACCCGGGCGCAGTTTCAGAGCGCGTCACAGCGCATTGCCGCGTCCAACCGGGAGCTGTGGACGCTGGAGCTGACGCTGCCGGGGGCGTTTTTGGCGGAGCCGAGGGACACGGTGGAGGTGACGCAGCCCCGCCTGGGCATTGCTGAGACCCTCACGGTACAGCAGGTCCGCTCTCAGGCGGACAGCGGCGGCGTCCAGTGTACGCTGACGCTGGGAACGGCCATCTAGCGGCCAGAAAGGAGCAAGGCCCATGTGGTTATCGAAACAGATGAAGACAAGATCCCAGGCGTCGGGCGGCGCCAGCCTCGGCACTGTGTCCGTGGCCGACCCCATGCCGGCGGTGCTGACCGACGGCGAGGCGCGCCGGCTGCAGCTGCTCGCGCCGGGCGGCTACTGCTGGCGGCCCACGGTGGGCGAGGCGGTGCTCGTGCTCAAAGACGGCGGCGGTACGCCGTGCGTGCTGAGTGTAGCCTCCCAGAGTCCGGTGGAGCTTCAGCCGGGCGAGGTGTGCCTGCACGCGGGCGGCGCCTCCATCCACCTCGACCGGTCGGGCGCCATCCATCTGACCGGTACGGTCTATCTCAACGGCAAGCCGCTGGCATGACAGGCGGCGGCCAGATCAGGAGGAACCAAGTATGGAGAATCAACTCATCGGCGGCGACTATGTGCCGGACGGCGCGGGCGGCTTTGTCCGCCAGACCGGGTCCCAGGCGCTTTTGAGCCAGGCCCTGTTCCATCTCAGCTGCCGCCGGGGCCAGTTTCCGCTGCTGCCGGAGCTGGGCAGCCTGCTCTACACCCTGGACCGGGAGAAGCCGGCCGGCCGGGCCATGGCGGCGCAGCAGTATGCCCAGCAGGCGCTGGAGCCGCTGGGCCTGGAGGTCCGCGCGGCGGAGGTCACGGCTCAAAAGGACGGCACGCTGGCCGTGGCGCTGCACCTGCGCGCCGGAGAAGAAAACTGGGATTTGGAGGTAGTGGTTTGAAAACTGCGGAGGAAATTTATCGGTCCATGCTGGGCGTGTATGAGGAAAAGACCGGCTTTGCCATGCACGACGCATCGGACCTGTCTGTGCGGCTGTATGCCGCGGCGGCGGAGCTGGAGAGTCTCTACGCCTATTCGGACTGGAGCCTGGGCCAGAGCTTTCCCCAGACGGCCAGCGGCACCTATCTGGACTACCACGGCACCCTCAGGGGGCTGAGCCGCCGCCCGGGCACCTGTGCGGCCGGGGCCATCCGGTTTGTGCTGGATCTGGCGCGGGACGAGGCGGTCGAGATTGAGGCCGGGCCGGTGTGCACCACCGCGGGGCTGGTCCGGGTTGTGACCACCGAGCCGGGCGTCATTGCAGCCGGCCAGACCCAGGTGGAGGTCCCGGCGGAGGCCGAGCAGGCCGGCACGGCCGGCAATGTGGCGGCGGGGACCATCGTCTATCTGAGCCTGGCCCCGGCGGGCGTGGCCAGCTGCGTCAATCCCGCCGCCTTCGCAGGCGGCACGGAGCCGGAGGACGACGAGGCCTTCCGGGCCCGGATTCTCGACACCTTTCAGCGCCTGCCCAACGGGGCAAACGCCGCATACTACGAAAACCGGGTGCTGGAGCATGAGGGCGTGAGCGCCTGCACGGTGATTCCCCGCTACCAGGGTGTGGGAACCGTGGGCGTGGTGGTGGCCGGCCCGGCGGGCCCGGCCGACGAGACGCTGCTCCAGGCCATTCGGGACGATCTGGAGGCGGTGCGGGAGATCGCGGTGGAGGTGAGCGTTCTGGCGCCCACCACGGTGTCTGTGCCGGTGACGGTCCAGATCTGGCCCCGGCAGGGGGTGACGCAGGAGACGGCTGCGGCTGCGGTCAAGACGGCCATTGAACAGTTCTTCACCGGCGAGCGGCTGAGCAAGCCCGTCTACCGCGCGGCCCTGGGCAACTGCATCTACGACACCGGCGTGGTGGAGAACTTTGTGCTCCAGGCGCCGGCCCAGGATGTGGCCATCACCCAGACGCAGCTGCCCGTCTGCGGCGCGGTGAGCGTGACAGAGGGGGCCTGAGATGGGATACGCAACCTATCTGCGGGAGCTTTTGAAGCCCCTGGGGGTCTATGAGCTCTCGGCGTCCTCCTTTTCCGGCGGAGAGCTTGAGGCGCTGGGCGCGGGCCTCGACGAAAACTGGCAGACGGCGCAGCTCCAGCAGCGCGAGTCTGTGGTCATGACGGCCGAGGACACGGGGCTGGAGGCCTACGAGTCGCTCTTCCGCAACCGGCCGGCCGCAACCGGGGTGGAGGCCCGCCGGGCTGCCATCGCGGCGCTGCTGCAGATTGGAGACGACAGCTTCACCCTGGCGGCCCTCACAAGGTGCCTGGCCGGCTGCGGCGCGGCCGTGGCTGTGACGGAGACCGGCACGCCGGGGACGGTCACAGTCTCCTTCCCCGATCTGCTGGGCCAGCCGCCGCAGTGGGAGACGGTACAGACCATCATTGAGGACATCCTGCCGTGCCATCTGCAGATCAACTACCAGTTCCGCTACCGGACCTGGGGGGATCTGCTGCAGATGGGCCTCACCTGGGCGCAGGCCGCGGAGCTGAGCTGGGCTGGCCTGGCCGGTACCGGAAGCTGAGGCTGTAAAAATGCAGTGGCAATTTGCCTTCCCGTATGGTAAAATAAAACAATAGACGAGGAGGCGGTACTATGCGCAGACAACTTCCGGTGATGCTCATTGTTACGGTGCTCACTGGCCTGGTGGCCATCGGCTGTCTGGTCCAGGTGGTGGAGCTGGACGACCAGGTGCGGCGAATGGAGCGGTCCCTGTCCGACCAGCAGACGCGGCTGCAGGATACGGTGTCGAGCCAATATTACGCGATCCGCGATCTTCTGGAGGAGCAGACCAGCCTGATCTCAGACAGCAGCTTCTCCTACAGCAAGATTGATCTGCAGCAGATGACGGCGGAGTTCTGCTGCACCGTTACGCCCAAGCAGTTTACGCCCGGCAAGACCACGGCCGCCGTGGTGATCGGCGGCACACAGTACCCGATGGAGCTGGAAAACGGGAGCTTTGTGGCCCGCGTCGACTGGCCGCTCTTTGAAGATTTGGAGCTCACCCAGGTCCTGTTCTGGACCGACGGCGTGCAGCAGGCCCAGGCGATGGACTGGTATTCCACCCCCCGTTATGATGCGCTTCCCACGATCTACGCCTATTTCTCGGGCGACGGCTCGGGCACCACGAAGTACCATGTGGAGGGCGAGCTCCAGGTGGAGATCTCCCCGCCGATGGACCAGATGGTGGCATTTGAGTCCATCGATCTGGTGGCGCTGGTCGACGGCGAGAGGCAGAGGGCTACTACGACGGCGCCTACTACAGTTCCAGCCAGTATTTGGATCAGGACTATGAGATTCCGCAGGGAGCTGCATTTGAGCTGTATGTGGAAGTGGCAGATGGTACGGGGCTGTACCACCGCGTTTCGGTTCTGCGGCGAGGCCAGAATGAGACCGGTCTCCGGCCGGAGGTCGGCGGCGAGGCCAGCATCTACGATGCAGACGGAAAGCTGCTCTTTAGTCCAATTCT
>JAHZEE010000056.1:0-9107 GCA_019421975.1 Clostridiales bacterium
CTGACGCAAAAGACCGTGGCGCGGGAGGAGCTGATTCTGCTGCTGCGGGATGTGTCAGACCTGGAGCGCGTCATGGCCCGCATTGTCACCGGCACTGCCAACTGCCGGGACCTCACTGCCCTGGCCGCGGGCTGCGTCCGCCTTCCCGAGATCCTAGCTGCCCTTGGCAATCTGTCCGCCCCCCTGCTGCGCACGCTGTATGAACAGCTCGATCCCCTGGCCGATCTCAAGGACCTGATCGACCGGGCCATCGTGGACGAGCCGCCCTTCACCGTGCGCGAGGGCGGCATGATCCGGGACGGCTATCATCCGGAGATCGACCACCTGCGCGGGATTCTCTCCGGCGGTAAGGGGACGCTCGCGGCCGTGGAGGCCGCCGAAAAGGAGAAAACGGGCATCAAAAGCCTACGCGTGGGCTACAACCGCGTGTTTGGCTATTACATAGAGGTTTCCAAATCCAATCTCGGCCTGGTGCCGGATTCCTATATCCGCAAGCAGACGCTCACCAACTGCGAGCGGTTTATCACCCAGGAGCTCAAGGATCTGGAGAGCACCATTCTCACGGCAAAGGACCGCATTACGGCGCTGGAGTTTGAGCTGTTCACCCAGATCCGCCAGACCCTCGCCGCCCAGTCGGCGCGGGTGCTCACCACCTCCACCGCCATCGCCACCTGTGATGCGCTGTGCAGCCTTGCCGCCGTGGCAGTCCGGCAGAACTACTGCCGGCCGGAGCTTGACCGCTCCGGCGAGATCGCCATTCGCGACGGCCGCCACCCGGTGGTCGAGCGGGTGCTCAAGGACGCCCTGTTTGTCCCCAACGACACAGATCTGGGCGCACAGGGCCAGCAGATCGCCATCATTACCGGCCCCAACATGGCCGGCAAGTCCACCTATATGCGCCAGGTGGCGCTCATCGTGCTCATGGCCCAGATCGGCTCCTTTGTGCCTGCCCGGTCGGCGCGGCTCGGCATCGTCGACCAGATTTTCACCCGCATCGGCGCCTCGGACGATCTGACCGCCGGCCAGTCCACCTTTATGGTGGAGATGGCCGAAGTGGCGGAGATTCTCAAGAACGCCACGCCCCAGAGCCTGCTGATTTTAGATGAGATCGGTCGCGGCACCTCCACCTTTGACGGCATGGCCATCGCGCGGGCGGTGCTGGAGTATGTGGCGGATCCCAGGCTGCTGGGCGCCAAGACCCTGTTCGCCACCCACTACCACGAGCTGACCGTGCTCGACCAGATCCTGCCCGGTGTGCAGAACTACAACATCGCCGTCAAAAAGCGGCAGGACGACATCATCTTCCTGCGCAAGATTGTCCCCGGCGGCGCGGATCAATCGTTCGGCGTGGAGGTCGCCAAGCTGGCGGGGCTTCCCGCCCGTGTCATCACCCGCGCCCGCACCATTTTAAAGGAGCTGGAGGCCGGCGCGCCCATTGCGCCGCCCGCTGCCGCAGTCCAGGACGAGCCGCAGCTGTCCATGCAGACGCTCTATGACTCCGAGCTGCGCAGACATCTGGAGCAGGTCGCGGTGGAGACGCTGACGCCGATTGAGGCCATCAATATTCTGTTTGAGCTGAAAAAGCTGCTGTAAGGAGGTCGCCATGGCTCGAAGTTCCCGCCTTGGGGCCGGCATGACGCGGGCAGAGCAGATCTGCGGCTGGTGCTATCGGCCCTTCTATGAGGGGATGTTGGGACCGATCCTAGCCTATCTTGTCCGGCTGCTGGATCTGTCCGTCTCCGTGCTCAGCCTCAACCTCGCCTATGTCCTGATCAACACCGCGGTGACGCTGCTGCTGTTTCACCGGTTTCTCTACCGGTCCTTGTGCAACATCCCGCGCCAGTTCTGGCCCTTTGTCCAGGCGGTCATTCTGGGCTTTGTGTTCTACTTTGCACTCAACTGGCTGCTGGGCTTTGTACTGATCCACGCGGCGCCCGGCCTGCAGAATCCCAACAACCAGCTGATTGACACCATGTCAGGCGCCAGTTATGGCGCGACCCTCCTGTGCACCGTGCTGTTGGCGCCGCTCACAGAGGAGACGCTGGTGCGCGGCCTGATCTTCGGCTCCATCGCGCGGCGCCACAGGTTTCTGGCCTATCTGGTCTCCATCTTGTTTTTTGCGGCCATTCACACCTGGCAGTACGCCCTGCGCGTTCCCTGGCAGACGCTGCTGCTCAGTGCGCTGCAGTATGTGCCGGCCGGCGTCGCCCTGGGCTGGACCTATGAAAAGTCCGGCAACCTCTGGGCGCCGTATCTGGTGCATGCCGCCATCAACGCCTTCATTTTGGGCTTTCAACTGATCTAACCATCCAAGGGAGGTGGCCTTTACGGCAAAAATCAACCAACTTCCGCCCCATGTGGCGGATCTGATCGCCGCCGGCGAAGTCGTCGAGCGGCCCGGCTCTGTGGTAAAAGAGCTCACGGAAAACGCCATTGACGCGGGCGCAACCGCTGTGACCGTCGAGATCCAAAACGGCGGCATCACCTTTATTCGGGTCACCGACAACGGCTGCGGCATGGCGCCGGAGGACGCCGAGACGGCATTTCTGCGGCACGCCACCAGCAAAATTGCCACCGCCCAGGATCTGGACAGCATCCACACGCTGGGCTTCCGGGGCGAGGCGCTGGCCGCCATCTCCGCCGTCTCCCGCATCGACCTTCTGACCCGCGAGGCCAGCCGGGCCGAGGGGGTCAGCCTGCATCTGGAGAGCGGCGTCGTCACCGAACGAAGTCCGGCCGGATGTCCGACGGGCACCACCATTCTGGTGCGGGATCTGTTTTACCGCACCCCCGCGCGGATGAAATTTCTCAAACGGGATACGGCGGAGGGCGCCTACGCCTTCTCCGCCGTGCAGAAGCAGGCCCTGGCCCATCCGGAGGTGGCCTTCCGGTTTTTGCGCGACGGCGAGGAGGTGCTCTCCACGCCGGGCGACGGGGAACTGCGCAGCGCCATCTACGCCGTGCTGGGCCGGCAGACCGCGCTGGAGATGGTCCCGGTGGAAAACCAGTGGGAGCAGATTGGGGTCAGGGGATTTGTGACCAAGCCCACCGCCGCCCGCGGCAGCCGGAGCTACCAGCACTTCTTTGTCAATGGCCGCTACATCAAGTCCAAGGCGCTCACCGCCGCGTTGGAGGACGCCTACAAAAACCAGATCATGGTGGGCCGGTTCCCCGCGGGCGTCTTGCAGCTGACCGTGCCGTCACAGACTGTGGATGTCAATGTCCATCCCACCAAGATCGAGGTCAAATTCCTCTCCGAGCGGGCGGTCTTTGACGCGGTCCACTACGGCGTGCTCGCGGCGCTGAGTCAGGCGCCGGCCCGCCCGGAGCTGCACCTGCGCCCCCAGGCCTCCCCCACACAGCCGGCCGCCGCTGCCGCCCGGCCGCCCGACATGGTCCAGGCGCCGCGTCAGACGGTCATCCCCGCCTACCGCGAGCAGCCAATCGTGTGTGTGGCGGATACGGTCCAGACGCCGACCCCCACGCCAGTCCGCCGCGCCGCGCCGCCGGCGCAGGCCGCCGCACCGGCGCCCATGACACAGGCGCCCTCCCCCCAGCCGGCGCCTGCGCCGCCGGCATCCTTGCAGCAGGAGATCCCCCTGGCCGAGATCCCCTACCGTGTCGTCGGCGAGGTGCTGGACACCTATTTGGTTGTGGAGCAGGGCGAGGAGGTTCTGTTGATCGACAAGCATGCCGCCCATGAGCGGATTCTGTTTGAAAAGCTCAAAGCCCAGCCCCACACGATCATGGCACAGGTGCTGCTCAGCCCCATCAGCGCCAATCTGGACAGCGAGGAGGCGGCGCTGCTGCTGCAGGACGCCGCCCTGCTGCGGGACTACGGCTACGAGATCGAGGACTTTGGCGACGGTGCGCTGCTCATCCGGCAGATTCCCGCCGACATCGACGCGGCCGACGCGGAGAGCAGCCTCATGGAGCTGGCCGACCTTTTGCGCACGAGCCGCCACCCGGATCCCATCTCTCTGCGCGACGATCTTTTGCACACCATCGCCTGCAAGGCCGCCATCAAGGCCGGCTGGCACACCGAGCCGGCGGAGCGCGATGCGCTCATCCGGCAGGTGCTGACCCGAGACGACATCAAATACTGCCCCCACGGTCGTCCGGTCTGCATCATTCTCACCAAAAATCAACTGGAGCACCAGTTTAAGAGGTCATGATGGATCGAATTATCTGCGTGGTCGGCCCCACTGCCACCGGCAAAACACAGCTGGCAATTGAATTATGTAAACTTCTGGACGGCGAGGTACTCTCCTGTGACTCCATGCAGATCTACCGCGGCATGGACATCGGCACAGCCAAGCCCACTGCCCGGGAGATGGGCGGCATCCGGCACCACATGATAGACTGTGTCGATCCGCGGGAGGCCTTTTCTGTGGGCCGGTTTGTGGCCCAGGCGGACTTGATCCTGCAGGACATTTTGTCCCGGGGGAAGGTCTGTGTGGTCGCCGGCGGGACGGGGCTGTATGTCGACAGCCTCATCCAGGGGCGCAGCTTTGCCCCGGTGCCGCAGACCGGGCGGCGCGAGGCGCTCGAGCGTCGGGCGGATCTGGAGGGGACGGATGCGCTGCTGGCCTACCTGCAGAGCTTTGACCCGGAGGCCGCCGCAAGGCTGCACCCGAGCGACCGCAAGCGCATCATCCGCGCCTGCGAGGTCTACGAGGAGACCGGCCTCACCATCAGCGCCCACAACGCCCAGACCCGCGCCCTTCCGCCGCGCTATCAGGCGGCCTGGCTGGGGCTGGACTTTCTGGACCGTGCCGAGCTGTACGCCCGCATCGACCGCCGGGTTGAGCAGATGATGGAGCAGGGACTGCTGCAGGAGGTTGCCGGGCTGCTGCAGGCCGGGGTTCCGGAGCGTTCCACCGCCATGCAGGCCATCGGCTATAAAGAGCTTGTGGCCGTGCTGCGCGCCGGTGGGGACATCTGCGAGGCAGTTGCGCGGATTCAGCAGGAATCCCGCCGCTATGCCAAGCGCCAGCGCACCTGGTTTCGGCGAAATCCGGACATTCATTGGATTTTCCGTGCGGCTCAGACTGAATTTTCACAGATTCTCTCTGAGGCCTGCTGCAATATTCCTTTTTTCGACGGCGCAGCGCAGTAGAATATGGGTATTACTCTATAGAAAAAGGAGTCAATATCCATGGAAAAAGCTTCAAATCTGCAGGACTATTTTCTCAACAGCGCCCGCAAGGGGCACGCCATTGTCACCGTCTTTCTGGTCAATGGCTTTCAAATCCGCGGCGTGATCACCGCCTTCGACAGCTTTATGCTGCAGGTGGAGTCCGACGGCAAGCAGCAGTTCATCTATAAACACGCGGTTTCTACCATCATTCCGGCGCAGCCCATGGAGGGCTTTGCGGGGTAGCCGGGCTTTCTAAAGGAGGGCATCATGAAGCAGGGCACGATCTTCTTCCGGATTTTGACTGTGGGCGTCCTGGTGGTCATTCTGGCCTATCTCGGCTCCTCCGGTCTCAAATCCATGCAGGACACGCTGCTCACCACCATTGCAGTCGAATATGAGGCCGGCGACACCTATCTCGCCTCCGGCTACCTGGTCCGGGACGAGCAGGTCCTTCACTCCGATGCCCCCATCACCATTCCCACTCTCTCAGAGGGCGCCAAGGTCGGCGTGGGACAGGTTGTGGCAAACTGCTACACCAGCAGCGACGCCCAGCAGCGCCACGCTGAAATTGAAGCGCTGGAGCAGCAGCGCCAACAGCTCACCTATGTGAGCACCAGCGCCACCAATGCAACCGACGCGGTCACGCTCGACGACAGCACCCGCAACAGCCTGTTTGCCATTGCCGTCCATGTGAACCGCAGAGAGCTGAGCGACGCGCAGGATCTGAGCAGTGATCTCAAGAGCCTGGTGCTCCGCCGCTATTCTGACGAGGCCACCACCGCCTCTCTGAGCGCTGAGATCAACGCCCTCACAGCTCAGATCCAGGAGCTCACATCCCAGTCCTCTCAGAGCATCCAGAGCATCACAGTCTCCCGCAGCGGCTGCTTTTCCGGCTATGTGGACGGCTATGAATCCATCCTGACCCCCGATGCGCTGCGCAGCCTCACGGTCTCCAAGCTGCAGCAGCTGGAAGGCAGCGCCCAGGCAGATGAGACGGCCTTCGGCAAAATGGTCTACGGCAACACCTGGTACTTTGTGACCGCGATTCCGGAGAACTATGCCCAAGACCTGGACCCGGGCGCCTCGCTGTCGGTCTCCTTTATCCAGGGCCTGTCTACCACCATCTCCATGAACATTGAGCGCATCGGCGATGTGGAGCAGGGACAGTGCCTGCTGGTGCTCTCCTGCGACGAGTTTCTCTCCGACATCACCGCCCTGCGCCAGCAGTCGGTCAACCTGATCTTCAACTCCTACGCCGGCCTGCGCGTGCCAAAGGAGGCCGTGCGCATGGTTGACGGGGTGACGGGCGTCTTTGTGCTCGAGGGCTCTGCGCAAAAGTGGAAGCCCATCACCATTCTGGGCGATACCGGCGAGCACTATATTGTGGAAAACGATCGGACAGATACAGACAATCTCTGGCCGGGTGATGAGATCATCGTCAGCGGCACAGATCTGGAGGACGGAAAGGTTGTGGAATAATATGGACTTTATCGCAGAAAACATCCGGCGGATTCGCGCCCAGATGGCGGAGGCCGCCGTCCAGGCCGGCCGCGACCCCGGGGAGGTGCTGCTCTGCGCCGCCACCAAGATGAACCCCGCCGAGGCGGTCCGGGCCGCCATCGCCGGCGGCGTGGACTGCTGCGGCGAGAACAAGGTGCAGGAGCTGACCGAGAAGGCCGCACAGAACGCCTATGCGGGCGCGCCGGTCCACTTTATCGGCCACCTGCAGAAGAACAAGGCCAAGCTCGTGGTGGGCGCGGTGGACCTCATCCAGTCCGTCGACTCCCTGGAGCTGCTGCAGCTGCTCGACCGTCTGGCCGCCGCGCGCCACCTGCGGCAGGATGTCCTGCTGGAGATCAACATTGGCGGCGAGGCGAGCAAATCCGGTTTCTCTGTCTCCGATGCCTGGCAGGCTCTGGAGCAAATGGAGACATTTTCCTCCCTGCGCCTGCGCGGTCTGATGGCAATCCCGCCTGTCAGTGAAAAAAAGGGCGATAACCTTCGATATTTTGCCAAAATGTACGAGCTCTATGTTGACATGCGGGGAAAAAAATACGATAATACTTCTATCGACTGCCTTTCGATGGGAATGAGCGGCGATTTTGCCGATGCCATCTCCCAGGGAAGCACGATGGTACGGGTCGGAACCTCGATTTTCGGCCCCCGAAATTATGGATAACATGCTCACTGTCAGCATTTGGAGGTAACTTATCATGGGATTCATGGATGAAATGAAGAAGCTTGTCAAGCCCTACGCCGCCGACGACGAGGATGATTTTGACGACTTCGATGCACCGGAGGCCCCCGCGCCGCGGCCCTCTCCCTCTGCATTTGACGACACGGTCTACACCGGCTCCAGCAGCCGCAACAAGGTTCTCAACATCAATACCACCGCGCAGCTGCAGGTGGTTCTGGTCAAGCCGGATCGGTTTGACAATGTCTCTGAGATCGCAGAGCACCTGCGCAACCGGTGCGCGGTGGTGCTGAATCTGGAGCAGACCAACAAGGATGTGGCCCGCCGCCTGGTGGACTTTCTGTCCGGCTGCGCCTACGCCCTGGACGGCAAGATCAAGAAGGTTGCCGTCTCCACCTACATCATCACCCCCTACAATGTGGACATCGTCGGCGATCTGATCGACGAGCTGGAAAACAGCGGCCTGTACCTGTAAGAATAAGGGAGGGACCGTTATGTTTACACCGCAGGAAGTCCAAGAACGCACATTTGTCAAAGCCATCTTCGGCGGCTATGATATGGAGTCTGTCGATGAGTTCCTCGAGCCGCTGGTGGATGATTACATCACCCTCTATAAAGAGAACTCCGTCCTCAAGAGCAAGATGAAGGTTCTGGTGGACAAGCTGGAGGAGTACCGAAACCAGGAGGAGAGCATGAAAAAGACCATGGTGGCCGCCCAGAAAACGGCGGACGACATGGTGGCAGAGGCGCAAAAGAAGTGTGCCAAGCTGCTCTCCGAGGCGGAGACCTCCGTCCGCTCCAAGTCCGTGGATCTGAAGCAGACGCTCACAGAGGAGGAGGAGCGGGTGAACCGCGCCAAGCAGGTGGCACAGGAGTTCATCAACACCATCGAGGCCCAGGTCAGCCGCCATATGGAGGCGCTCGAGAAGCTCAAGGAGATGAGCCTCTCCGCCTCCCCGCGCCACGCCTACGACTATGAGGAGGAGGCCGACCGGGATTCCAGCCCGGAGCAGGTCGCCCGTGAGATTGAGCACAATCTGGAGAAGGCCATCGGCGCAGACCTCGCCTCTCCGGCTCCCAAGCAGGAGGCGCAGACGCCGGCCTCCAGTTCCAGTGACACCCGGGTCATGGAGCCGCTGAATCCCAAGTTTGTCGATTTAAAGTTCGGCCGCAACTACGATCCGACCAAAAAGCCGGAATGAGAATGACGACGAGAGGGGGAATTTCCCCCTCTTGATTCTGTATTGATAGAAGTGAGGGAGATCCCATGCCAAAGGATTACAACAACACGGTCAATCTGCCCAAGACCGACTTCCCCATGCGTGCAGGCCTGCCCAACCGCGAGCCCGGCATGCTGGAGACCTTTCAGAAAAAAAGCCTCTACAGCAGGCTGATGGAGAAAAATAAGGGCCTGCCCAAGTACATTCTGCACGACGGCCCCCCCTACGCCAACGGCGACATTCACATCGGCACGGCGCTCAACAAGATTCTGAAGGACATCATTGTCCGCTACAAAAATATGACGGGCTACTGCGCCCCCTATGTGCCCGGCTGGGACACGCATGGCATGCCCATTGAGACGGCCATCCAGAAGAAGGGCGTCAAGCGCAACTCCATGCCGGTTCCCGAATTCCGGGACAAGTGCCGGGAGTTTGCCCTGCACTTCCTCGACCGTCAGCGCGACGAGTTTATCCGTCTGGGCGGCATCGGCGACTGGGCTCATCCCTACATCACCCTGGATCCGAAGTTTGAGGCCAAGCAGGTCGAGGTCTT
>JAHZEE010000056.1:9117-9250 GCA_019421975.1 Clostridiales bacterium
CCCTGCACCTCCGTCTACGTCAAGTTCCCCATGAAGGACGACCTGGGCAAGCTGGCAGGCTTCGACCTGAGCCGCACCTACTTCGTCATCTGGACCACCACCATCTGGACGCTGCCCGGCAACCTGGCCATCT
>JAHZEE010000057.1:0-496 GCA_019421975.1 Clostridiales bacterium
CGGGATTGCCGTCGGCGTCCTCTGGCAAGACGGCCGTGCCTTCCATAGCCCGCACGCGATCCGGATGAATCTGGCGCTCCCGCACAGCCTGGTGGTGGAGGCATTTGAGCGCCTGGACCGGTATGTGTTTCACGGCGCCTGAATGGGTGCGGCCTTGACTTTTCTGCGACAAATGGTATAATAAAGCTATAAAATGCCTTGCAGGCTTCGAATGCTTGCAGGGCATTTTTATTTTTTGCAGTCAATTGGAGGAGGAATTTTTTGTGCCAAAGAATAAAAGATAGGGAATGCTGCTGAGTCTGATCATGAGTCTAATCATGATTTATGTCATGGCCGCGCTCAACAACAATTTGAAATTGGGCGCGTTTTCTGCCGATTCGTGGCTATTGGCGCTGCGGCGGCTGCCGCTGGGGTTCCTGTTTGGAATTCTCTGTGATTTGTGCCTGTGTACGCCGATCTCCCGGCGGATTGTCGCCGCGCTGGCAAAGCCGGGAGA
>JAHZEE010000057.1:506-1639 GCA_019421975.1 Clostridiales bacterium
GTTTATCCTGCGGTTCAGCATGGTCATTCTCATGACGATCTTCATGACGATTTTCAGCGTTCTGATCAGTGGCACACGGGGGGCAGAGGGCGTAAAATCCTTTTTTGTCTATCTCCCGTACAACTTTACCATTGCGCTTCCCATTCAGATGCTGATTGTGGCCCCCTGCGCGCTGCGGCTTGCCAGATGGCTTGCATCACACGCCGGATTGCCTGCCCAAAATTTGTAAAACAGCCCGCTGCCGGTCAAAGACCGCAGCGGGCTGTTTTTTTCCGGGGTGGCAAATCGTCACAATCGGTCACACCGGCATATAATGGTTTGAGAATTTCTTCGAGGTGATTGCATGAAACAACGAGCAAAAAAGGTTGCGGTACTGGGAGGGGATCAGCGTCAGAAGTGGCTAGCGCTGGCGCTGATGGATGAGGGGATTCTGGTCCAGACCCATCTGGTGCCGGAGCTCTCGGATGTGCCGCTTGCGCGTGCACTCTCGGAGGTGGATGCGGTCGTCCTGCCGGTTCCGGCGCTTACACCGGAGGGGCTTTTGACGGCACAGCGCGGCAGCCCCATGCCGATGGAGGAAATTCTTGCGGTGCTGCGGCCGGGCACGCGGATTTTCGGTGGGAGGCTGCATGACACGGCCGAGAAAATGCGTCAGGCAGGGTTCGAGCCGATTGACTATATGACACTGGAACCGGTGGCCATTGCCAACGCAGTGCCGACTGCCGAGGGCGCGATTCAGATTGCCATGGAGCAGATGCCGTCCACACTGCAAAACAGCCCCTGCCTCGTCATTGGATGGGGCAGGATTGGAAAGCTGCTGTCCCAAAAGCTGAAATCCCTTGGTGCAAAGGTGACCGTCTCGGTCCGGCGCGCTGAGGATGCGGCCATGGTGCAGGCCTTGGGCATGCAAAGCGATTTGACGGGCGTCTATGCAAACGGGCTTCCATATGCGCTGATTGTCAACACGGTGCCGGCCATGGTATTGGACCAAAGGGCCCTGGAGCGGACAGTGCCGGATGTGTGTATTGTGGATCTGGCCTCTGCGCCGGGCGGCGTGGATTTCCAGGCGGCAAAGCGGCTCAAACGGACGGCGGTCCTGGCGTTGGGGCTGCCGGGGAAGGTGGCACCAAAGA
>JAHZEE010000057.1:1649-7260 GCA_019421975.1 Clostridiales bacterium
TCTTACTTATTTATAGGCAGAAAGGGTATTCAAATGGAGAACATCGTGATAGGATTTGCGATGTGCGGATCCTTTTGTACATTCGATACGGTGATTCGGCAGCTGGAGGCGCTCAGACAGGAGTTTCCCAACATCCAGCCGATTCTCTCGGAGGCAAGCAGCCACACCGACAGCCGGTTTGGCGACGCGGCAGGGTTTCAGGCGCGGATCGAGAAGATCTGCGGACGCCCGATCATTCAGACCATTCCGCAGGCGGAGCCCATTGGCCCCAAAAAGCTGCTGGACGCCCTGGTGATTGCGCCCTGCACGGGCAACACCATTGCAAAGCTCGCAAATGGGATTACAGATACCACGGTCACCATGGCGGCCAAGGCCCATCTGCGCAACAGTCGCCCGGTGATCCTGGCGGTCTCCACCAACGATGGACTCAGCGCAAACGGAAAAAATATCGGTGAGCTGATGAACCGGAAGAACATCTATTTTGTCCCCTTTGGGCAGGATGACCCGGTTCACAAGCCATGTTCACTGGTCGCAGACTTTGCGCTGATCGGCCCAACGATCCATGAGGCCCTGGAGGGGCGGCAGATTCAGCCGGTTCTGTACTGAATCTCGCGCGGCATGGCGCCGGGGAATCCCCCGGCGCCATGTGCATTGGGCCTGGGAGGCGCTCTTCCTTTTTGGGCGCGCATAGATTATAATGGGGGACAAGCACAGCGGGGGAGGCGACGCGATGTACAGACTTTTCATTGTGGAAGATGACCTGACCATTGCAAAGGCGCTGCAGGCGCATTTTGAGAGCTGGGAATTTCAGGTGCAGTGTGTGACGCAGTTTCAGCAGGTGATGGAGCAATTTATCTCGTTTGCCCCGCACCTGGTGCTGCTGGATATCTCGCTGCCATTTTTTGATGGATACCACTGGTGCAGTGAGATTCGCAAGGTCTCCAAGGTGCCTGTGATCTTTCTCTCGTCGGCCTCAGACAACCTCAACATTGTCATGGCGATGAACCTGGGCGGGGATGATCTGATTGCAAAGCCCTTTGATCTGAGCGTCCTGACGGCAAAGGTGCAGGCGCTGCTGCGCAGAACCTATGCGTTTACGCCGGAGCTCGACTGTATGGAGGCGGGCGGCGTTGTACTGAATCTGGCCGACGCCACGGTTCAGTGCAACGGTAGGAAGCTGGAGCTGACCAAAAACGAGTACCGAATTCTGCAGGTGCTGTTTGAGCGGCGGGGCAAGGTGGTCAGCCGGGAGACTTTGATGCAGCGGCTCTGGGAGACGGACAGCTTTGTAGACGAGAACACGCTGACGGTCAATGTGGCGCGGCTGCGCAAAAAGCTGGCGGGCGCAGGTGTGGAGAATCTCATTGAGACAAAAAAGGGAATCGGGTATTGGATTGTATGAGATGGCTTTGGGACTATCTGCGCGCCAGAGCGCGCCTGCTGGGCCTGCTGGCGCTGTGCGTCTGTGTGTTTGCAGCAGTCTTTTCCCTGTATGATCTGCCGCTGGAGGCGGTGGGGTATGCGAGCGGGCTTGCAGGACTGATTCTGCTGGGAGCGGCTGTGTGGGACGCAGCGCAGTTTCGGCAAAAGCACAGGGCGCTGCAGATGCTGGCGCACAATGGCCTTTACAGTATTCAGTCGCTGCCGCCCGCAGCGGGGCCCTTGGAGCAGGACTATGAGGCGCTGCTTGCGGCAGTGCTGCGGCATCAGATGGAGCTTGTCAATGCGGCAGAGCAGGCGCAGACCCAGATGCTGGAGTATTACACCCTCTGGGTTCATGAGATCAAAACGCCCATTGCAGCGATGCGCCTCATGCTGCAAGAGGAGGACAGTGCGCGCAGCAGGGAGCTGCTGGCACAGCTGTTCCGGGTGGAGGAATATGTCCAGATGGTACTGGCCTATCTGCGGATGCACAGCGAGAGCACGGACTTTGTTCTGCAGGCGTACGATCTGGACAAGATTGTGCGGCAGGCAGTGCACAAATATGCCCCGATGTTTATCCGGAAAAGGATCATTCTGCAGCTGGAGCCGATTTCCGGCCAGGTACTGACCGATGAGAAATGGCTCTGCTTTGTGGTGGAGCAGCTGCTGTCCAATGCAATCAAATACACGGACACCGGGCGGGTGCGCATCTATATGGAGGCGGATGAGACCCTGGTGATCAAGGACACCGGCGCGGGCATTGCGCCGGAGGATCTGCCGCGCATCTGGGAAAAGGGGTTCACCGGCTACAACGGCCGGACGGACAAGCGGGCCTCGGGGCTTGGCCTCTATCTGGTGCGGCGGATTTTGACCCAGCTGGGTCACCGGATCTCCATCACATCCCAGGTGGGGCGTGGGACGACCGTACGGGTGAATCTGCATGTGGAGCCCCTGGAAACAGAATAGCAAAGCGCCCCCCAACCTTACAAAATGGTAAGATTCGGCGGCGTTTTTGTAAGGGAAATCGATGGCAGAGGGCTGGTGGCTGTGGTACCATCAATGCAGCGAAAACAAGGAGGCGGGAATATGCCATTACTGGAAGTACACAATTTGCAGAAGATCTATACGACCCGGTTTGGCGGGCAGTCAGTACAGGCGCTGCGAAATGTCAACTTTTCCGTGGACAGCGGAGAATATGTGGCCATTATGGGTGAATCCGGATCCGGAAAGACAACGCTGCTGAATATTTTGGCGGCCCTGGACCGGCCGACGGGGGGACAGGTACTGCTCAATGGCAGAGATATGGCGGAGATCAGGGAGCGGGATCTGGCGGCCTTCCGCCGGGATCAGCTGGGCTTTGTCTTTCAGGATTTTAACCTGCTCGACACCTTTTCCGTGCAGGACAATATTCTCCTGCCGCTGGTGCTGGAGGGAAAATCGTATCCGGAAATGGCCGAACGGCTCAAGGTCATCGCAGAGAAGCTGGGGATTGAGGGGCTTTTGAAAAAGTTCCCCTACGAGATCTCCGGCGGCCAGAAGCAGCGCACGGCAGTGGCGCGGGCGCTCATCACCGAGCCTGCGATCATTCTGGCCGATGAGCCAACCGGGGCGCTGGACTCCCACGCGACGGACAGCCTTTTAAACCTGTTTGGCCAGATCAACCTGGAGGGTCAGACAATTTTGATGGTGACCCACTCTGTAAAGGCCGCGAGCCATGCCAAGCGCGTTTTGTTTATCAAAGATGGAGAGGTCTTTCATCAGCTCTACCGCGGTCCGTGTACAGCGGAGGAGATGTACGGCAAGATCTCCGATACGCTGACGCTGCTGACCACAGGGGGAAAGCGCTATGAATAGGCTGCTGTATCCCAAGCTGGCCTGGCAAAACCTGCGAAAGAATGGAACATTCTATTTTCCATATCTGCTGACCATCATTGGGACCGCTGCTGCATTCTATATTATGGCAGCGCTGGGGGACACACAGAGCCTGCCGGCGAGACAGCGCTACATGTATCTGCAGGTATTTGTCGTGCTGGGCAGCGTGGTCATCGGGATCTTTGCGGTGATCTTTCTGTTTTATACCAACAGCTTTTTGATGAAGCGCCGGACCCGTGAGCTGGGGCTGTACCACATCCTGGGAATGGGAAAGCGGCACATCGCACACATGCTGTTTTTTGAGACGCTCTATCTTGCGGCCTTTGGAATCCTTGGCGGTGTCGCAGTCGGACTGGTGTTTCAGAAATTGGTGACACTGCTGTTATGTAAACTGATTCACTTTGATGTCTACTTTGGCTTCTATATCGCCTGGACCGGCATCCGGGATACCTGCCTGCTCTTTGGCGGGATCCTGATGGCCTGTTATCTGTGGAATCTGATACGGATTTGGCGGCAGAAATCGATCGAGCTGCTGCATGCTGAAGCGGTGGGGGAGCGGGAGCCGAGGACCAAGTGGCTGCTGACACTGATCGGCGTGGCGGCGCTGGGAACGGGATACTATCTGGCCGTGACCATTGACGATGCAATGCAGGCGCTGTCATTTTATTTTGTAGCGGTGATTTTGGTGATCATCGGCACCTACTGCCTGTTTACGGCGGTCAGCATTACGGTGCTGAAGCTTCTGCGGTGCAACAAGCGGTATTACTACCGGACAAAGCATTTCATCGGAATTTCCGGGATGCTGTACCGCATGAAGCGAAATGCAGTGGGACTGGCCAATATCTGCATTCTATCCACCATGGTGCTGGTGATGGTATCGGGCACGCTGGCCATGTATCTTGGAACAGAGGATGCCGTGGACAGCATGTATCCCTATGACCTGGTGGCGACGGTGCGGTATGATGCTACCGCGGAACCGCCGTTTCAGCAGGAGCAGATGCGCCAGCTGCTCTCCGAGGCGCTGGAACGGGGCGGCTACACCGTGACAGATCAGGCAGAGAATCTGACTTGTTCCATGACCGTGTGCCGCAAGGCAGACCGATTTTACCTGGGATATGTAGAGGGCGGCACTTATGGGGTAATGACCTTTCTGCCGGCAGAGGTCTATGAACAGCAGACCGGTGAAGCAGTCTCGTTGGAAGAGGGGGAGGTGTTGGTCTATGATGAACAGGGTATGGCGCTGCCGGACCAGGTGGAGATCTGTTTCCGGAACGCAGAGAACGCAGACGGCCCCACGGCACAGTTTAAAGTCCAAGGGCGCCTGCAAGAGCCGCCAAAGCTCAGAGCCAGCACCGCTGTCAGCGCCATGGACACCTACTATCTGGTGGTAGAGGATCCGCAGGTTCTCACTGAGCTCCGCCAAATGCAGGCGCAGGTTATGGAGGGCGGAGGCGATGAGATCCAGTGGCAGTTCTATTGCAATCTGGACGGCACGGAGGAAGAACAGATTGCCTGTGCAGAATGGCTCAGTGACAGCGGCAATGTCTATTCCGGAAACTTTTTGGATGTGACAGGCTCCTGGGAGGCCTATTGTGTGGAAAGCAGGGCGTATTCTGCGATGGAGTTCTACTCCCTCAGCGGCGGCTTTTTCTTCCTCGGCATGTTCCTCGGGCTGCTGTTTATCGTGGCTACGGTGTTGATTATCTACTATAAACAGCTCTCCGAGGGATATGAGGATGCGGGGCGCTATCAGATTATGCAGCAGGTCGGCCTCAGTCAGAGCCAGATCAGGCGGGCCGTGGGCAGCCAGATTTTGGTGGTATTTTTCCTGCCCCTGCTGGTGGCGGCCGTCCATGTGGCATTTGACTTTAAGCTGATTGTATTGCTCCTGACGCTGTTCTCCCTGAATAATATGGTACTGACGCTCTGGTGCACGGTAGGTACTCTCGTACTTTTCATCTGCATTTACGGAATTGTCTATGCACTGACCGCACGGGCCTATTACCGAATCGTCAGCCACCGGTAAAAAAAGCCCCCTGCCGCCAACCGGCGGCAGGGGGCTTATAAATTTTAATGGAGAAAGATCAGATAAGTCAGAAATCCGGACAGCGCCGTAAAGCCGGCAAACACAATCAAAACCGCCACTAGCAGAAGATAGCCGCGGGAGAGATTGCGCAGGAAGGGATTGGAGTCCCGCCCGACAGCCCAGACAATGGCGAGAATCTGTCCCACCACAGGAATCATGAAGGCAAACAGAATGCCAAACAGCGCAAAGGCAGAGGGAATGTCCGCATCAGCCGGGTGATGGGGAGGCGGA
>JAHZEE010000057.1:7270-8899 GCA_019421975.1 Clostridiales bacterium
GGCATGGAAGGGGGCGGCATCCTGAGCAGAAGCCGGCTCAGAAGAGGCCGGCGCGGCCTCTGCAGACGCGGCCGGTTCGGCTTCGGCCTCCGCTGCGAGTGATGCAGTGTCCTCGGCTGAGCAGCCCTCTGAAATAAAAGAGGACGCCGCAAAGGGATCAGACGGCGGAATGACAACACACTGCTGCGCCTGCTGCTGCATGGGGGCGCCACAGTGCATACAAAAGCGGTAGCCGTCGGCCACCTCTGCGCCACATTTTTGACAGATTGCCATATAAAAAACCTCCCTGACAGACGAAACAAATCGTCCGAAACATTTATCAAAGTGCATTATACGCGTCAGCCATGACCATTCTGTAAACAAATTGTCAAATAACTGTGGAATTTACTGCTCCAAATCCCGTAGGTCATAGGGAGTGGCCTGGTAGACATAGTAGTTGAGCCAGTTGGAATAGAGCAGCTGCCCGGCCCCGCGCCAGCTGACGATGGGCTGCAGCTGCGGGTCGTTATGGGGGAAATAGTGCCGGGGCATGACCGGCCGTTTGCCGGCACTGCGGTCGCGCAGATATTCGTCCTTCAGCGTGTTGGCATCGTACTCCGGATGGCCAAACAGATAGACCTGACGGCCGTCGACGCTCTCCAGCGCAAAAACCCCCGCCTCTTCAGAGGTTGCCAGCAAATGCAGGGCGGGTTCCTTGAGAATATCGGATTCCAGTACCTCTGTCCAACGGGAATGAGGGGCAAAAAAGTAATCATCAAAACCGCGGAAGAGCGGATTTGTGGCATCCAGCACACGATGGCGGAAAATGCCGGGCAGCCTTTTGGGCAGTTGATATTTTTGAATCTGGTAATGGTAGTACAAACCGGCCTGCGCGCCCCAGCAGATATGGAGGGTGGTGTAGACATGGGTCTTCGTCCATTCAAAAATCTCACACAGCTCCTGCCAGTAATCCACATCCTCAAAGTCCCGGTTTTCCACCGGGGCGCCCGTAATAATCATTCCGTCGTACCGCAAATCCTTGATCTGGTCAAAAGTCTTATAGAAAGAATCCAAATACGCCATGTCTGTGTGACGCGAGCTGTAGGTTGCGGTCTGCAATAGGTCCACATCCACCTGCAGCGGGGTGTTGCTCAGCTTCCGCATCAACTGGATCTCTGTCACAATTTTGGTCGGCATCAAGTTGAGAATCAAAACCTTCAGAGGACGGATGTCCTGATGTAAAGCACGGAACTCCGTCATGACAAAAATGCGCTCGCCCTCTAGCACTGCGCGCGCCGGGAGAGAATCTGGAATCTTAATGGGCACCTTGGACACTTCCTCATACACATAATATATTATGTATCCTACCAGATCCCTGGGCAATCTGCAAGACCTTGGGGGAAATAGGCGGGAAAGAATCGGAAAAACAGAGAAAGAAAGAATTTTAAAAAAGTGCTTGACAAGTGAGGAATGATCTGCTAATATAACTGAGCGCTGAACGCGAGGCGGTTTTGAAAGAAACTCGCTGAAAAAAGAATAAAAAGTTCTTGACAAAGCGGAAAGCGCGTGTTATAATGAAATTCCGCTAAATGCGGAGCCCAAGAAAATCCAGAAATGGAGATCCTGGGGCGTGTACCTTGTAAATTAAAC
>JAHZEE010000058.1 GCA_019421975.1 Clostridiales bacterium
GCTTCTCCACCTCGCCCACATCCGCCTCGGCCAAGGACTCCAGCGTTGGGAACCGGGCAAACAGGGCCGGCGTGACCTGATTGACGCGGGCGTCGGTGCACTGGGCAGCCAGCCGCACGGAGATCATCAGCTCATAATCCTTTCGGTACTGCAGGGCGCAGAGCGCCAGAGGGTAGGCCGCCGTCAGTTCATCGAGAATCCCGGCGACACGCGTCTTGATGTCCATGGTGGAGAACCTCACTTTTCTCGCCCCAATGGTAGCTGGGCGCAGGATTTTCTCCATTATACCACAGGTTTCGACAAGTTTCCATATTGCATAAGCGGGCGTGGCTCTGCTATAATAACAAAATAAAACCAAATGTTAGAAAAGGGAGCGATAAGCATGATTCAGGAAGTAATGAAGTTTCTCGAGCAGGCGGATCCTGAGGTCGGAAGGGCGGTTGCGCTGGAGTATGCGCGGCAGCAGCGGAACATCGAGCTGATTGCCTCGGAGAACATCGTTTCAGAGCCTGTGATGGCGGCCATGGGGTCGGTGCTGACCAATAAATATGCAGAGGGCTACTCCGGCAAGCGGTACTACGGCGGCTGCCAGTGTGTGGATATCGCAGAGGACCTGGCCATCGCGCGGGCCAAGGAGCTGTTCGGCGCCAACTTTGCCAATGTGCAGCCCCACTCCGGCGCGCAGGCAAACTACGCCGTCTACATGGCGCTGTGCGAGCCGGGCGACACCATTTTGGGGATGAACCTGGACCACGGCGGCCATCTGACCCACGGCAGCCCGGTCAACTTCTCCGGAAAATACTATCACATCGTTCCCTACGGCGTGGATGAGAAGACCGGCTACCTCGACTATGACCAGCTGCGGGAGCTGGCGCGGCGGGAGCGGCCCAGGATGATCATTGCAGGCGCCTCCGCCTACCCCAGGATCATCGACTTTGCGGCCTTCTCGGAGATCGCCAAAGAGGTGGGGGCCTACCTCATGGTGGACATGGCCCACATTGCGGGCCTCGTGGCGGCGGGGCTGCATCCCAGCCCGGTGCCCTATGCCGATGTGGTGACCACCACCACCCACAAGACCCTGCGCGGGCCCCGCGGCGGCATGATCCTCTGCAATGACGAGGCCATCGCAAAGAAAATCAACTCGGCCGTGTTCCCCGGCAGCCAGGGCGGGCCTTTGATGCATGTGATCGCGGCCAAGGCCGTGGCGCTGGGCGAGGCGCTGCGGCCGGACTTCAAGACCTATCAGCAGCAGGTGGTGAACAACGCCAGGGTGCTGGCGGCGGCGCTGATGGAAAAGGGCTTCCAGCTGGTCTCCGGCGGCACGGACAACCATCTGATGCTGCTGGATCTGCAGAACTTTGCGGATCTGACCGGCAAGGAGATGGAGCGCCGGCTCGATGAGGTGTACATCACCGTCAACAAGAACAAGGTGCCGGGCGACCCGCGCAGCCCCTTTGTCACCAGCGGCATCCGGGTCGGCACGCCGGCGGCCACCACCCGCGGCTTCAAGGAGCCGGAGATGGAGCAAATTGCCCAGTGGATGTACTGGACGGCCACCGATTTTGAAGGCCGGGCAGAGCAGATCCGCAGCGAGGTCAACGCGCTGTGCAAGCAGTATCCGCTCTACTGAGTGGAATGCGCAGACCGGCAGGAAAGGAGGTGGCGGGATGTATCGTCCCCTGGCGGATGAGCTTCGTCCGCAAACATTGGAGGATGTGTGCGGCCAGCGCCATATTTTGGGCGCGGATGGGCTGCTGCGGAGGATTGTGGAGTCCGGCAACATCCCCAATCTGATCTTCTACGGCCCGTCCGGCACGGGCAAGACCACGGTCGCCAACATCATCGCGGCCCAGACCCAGAGGACGCTGTACAAGCTGAACGCCACGACGGCGGGCCTGTCCGACATCAAGGAGATTGTCAGCCAGCTGGACACCTTTTTGGCGCCGGGCGGCGCGCTGCTGTATCTCGATGAGATCCAGTATTTTACAAAAAAACAGCAGCAGTCGCTGCTGGAATTTATCGAAAACGGCAAGATCACCCTGATCGCCTCCACCACGGAAAACCCCTATTTCTATGTGTACAACGCCATCCTCTCCCGGTCCACCGTGTTTGAGTTCAAGCCGGTGGAGCCGGAGGAGGTCATGGCCGCCATCGGGCGGGCTGTGGCCTATCTGGAGCAGAGGGACCACTTCACCGCCCAGGCGGAGCCCGGGGCGCTGGAGCATGTGGCGATGGCCTGCGGCGGGGATGTGCGAAAGGCCATGAACGCGGTGGAGCTGCTGTGTTCCGCAGGCCGTCGCGACGGGGCGGTCATCCGGATCACCAAGCAGGACGCGCTGGCCCTCTCCCAGCGCTCCGCCATGCGGTATGACAAGGACGGCGATGAGCACTACGACCTGGTCTCGGCCCTGCAGAAGTCGGTGCGTGGCTCCGACCCGGACGCGGCGGTGCACTATCTGGCGCGGCTGCTGGAGAGTGGCGACCTGCTCGCCCCCTGCCGGCGGATGCTGGTGATGGCGGCGGAGGATGTGGGGCTGGCATACCCGCAGATCATCCCCATTGTCAAGGCCTGTGTGGACACGGCGCTCCAGGTGGGGCTGCCGGAGGCCCAGATCCCGCTCTCAGACGCGGTGGTGCTCATGGCCACCGCGCCCAAATCCAACTCCGGCTGTCTGGCCATTGAGGCGGCCATGCGGGATGTGAAGCGGGGAAAGACCGGCTCCATCCCGCGCCAGCTGCAGAATATGCACTACGACGGCACCGGCTTTGAGCGGGAGCAGGGGTATCTGTATCCGCACAATTTTCAGAACCACTGGGTCAAGCAGCAGTATCTGCCGGACGAGCTGGTGGGGACACAGTACTATGTATACGGGGAAAACAAGACGGAACAGGCGGCCAAGCGGTACTGGGACGAGATTAAAAAAGAGTGAGCGCACTGGCAGGACTGTACTGCCAGCTGCTCAGGTGCTCGCCCACCTCAAAGTACTCGACCGGCGGCTGTGAGAGCAGCGCCCGCTCCAGCTTTTTGAGGACGATTAGCTTGATCTTCTGCTTCTGCGGCAAGATGGCCTTGATGTAGACGGAGACAGCGTCGCCCTCATCGAGGTCTGCGCGGGGCTCGGCAAGGCCGGAGAGGTTGGGCGCCAGCTCAATAAAAAGGCCGTAGTCCTTTTTGCTGCGCACGATGCCGGTCACGGTCTGGCCCGCCTGGAAGGCGGCGGCGTTCTGCGCCCAGGTGCCCAGCAGCTCCTTGTGGCTGAGCGTCACCCGGCCGGTGTCCGGGTCGAGAGACTGGAGAATGACGAAAATCTGCTGGCCCTCCCGGAGCCGCTCCTGGCTGTGGTGGATCCGGGAGACGGAGATGTTTTCAATCCCCAAAAGGCCGACCAGCCCGCAGCCGATGTCGCAGAACGCGCCGAACCGGGTGGGGTTGGTGACAATGGCGGGCAGAATGTCGCCGGTATGGCGCTGGGCAAACAGCGCGTCACGGGCCTGGAGCTGCGCGGCGCGGCGGGAGAGCAGGACGGGATTTGCCGCGGCGTTGGTGACCTGAAAGCAGATGGGCCGGCCGACCCGGGAGAGGATGGCCACATCCCGGACGGCGCCCTCCGCGACGCCGATTGCGGTTTCTTCATATGGAATGAGGCCGGTGGTGCTGCCGAGATTGACGACCAGGTTGTGTTGGGCATCGCACATGGTGACAATCGCCTCTAAAATGGTCCCCTCCTGCTGCGCGCGGTCCAGCTCCGGCTGCGAATAGCGGGGGAGCTGCTCTGCACTATGTAACATCAGCCCTTCCGGCAGATACTGCTGCATATGACAGCCTCCTTTTTGATCTGAAGTAATACAGTATATGCAAGACATTCCCGCGTGGGCAGGAATGTCTTGCATCAGGACAAAATGATTCCGCCGCAGCGGAAGATGATGGCGCGCGCCTGCATCACCTGGTCCGGCTCTGCGGACAGGGAGAGCAGCACCCGGCGCGGCGCCTGGGGAGGCGGCTGGAACATGGGCAGCGCATGCTGGCCCGGCAGGATGGCCGAGGGGGCCGGCGGCGGGTTGATGGTATAGGGATAGGGCACAAAGGACGGCTGTGTTTTTGGGCTGCTCTGAGAGGCCGGAATCCCCCGCTGGCGCAGCAGGTTGACGGCCCGCGCAGCGGCGTAGCAGCTTTCAAAGGACGCGGAAATCATTAAAGACATGCTCAATCACTCCTGGGGATAGTTTTTTCCAATCCAGGTTAGATTATTCCAAAGAGGTGAACGGATTTGGATGTTCAATTGGGGGATATTTTGGTCATGAAAAAGCCGCACCCGTGCGGCGCGGTGGAGTGGAAGGTGCTGCGCACCGGGATGGACTTCCGCCTGCGCTGCGCCGGCTGCGGGCATGAGGTTTTGCTGCCGCGCGCCAAGGCGGAAAAAAACATCCGGCAGATTGTGCGCGGGGAGACTGTGATCAAGCCCGGCTAGCATATGCTGATTCCACCGCGCCGTCCGCTTTGCGCCCAGTCGCCTGTGGCGCTTGGGTGAAGCGGACGGCGCGGGAGGGGAGAAGCGGCCACCTCTCCGCCGCCTGCGGCGGCACCTCCCCTCAAGGGGAGGCTTTGGGGCCTGCACAGCACCAAAAAAGGCTCCCCTTGAGGGTCGCACAGTCCGGGGGACTGTGCGATGAAAATTCAAATACCTCAAGTGGCTGGCCGCGAAGCGGACTGAGAGGTGTCCGTCTTTCCGACAAAAAACAGACCGCCAAGGGCGGAGAAGGAGAACGATATGCGCTACGAAGGCGATATTTACCGGCCGCCTGGCGAGGGAAGAAGCTTTCTGCTCCAGGCAACTGTGGGGTGCAGCCACAATACCTGCACCTTCTGCGAAATGTACAAACGAAAAAAATTTCATCTGCGGCCCCTGCAGGATGTCCTGGCGGATATCGAGGAGGTGGCCGGGCTCTACAACCGCTTTGAGAAGATCTTCATCTGTGACGGCGACGCGCTCATCATGCCGATGAAGAGCCTGCTGGCGATTTTGGAGGCGCTCCGGGCCTCCTTTCCCCATGCGCGCCTGATCTCCTGCTACGCCGGCCCGCAGAGCATTCTGCTGAAAACGCCGGAGGAGCTGAAAACGCTGCGGGAGGCGGGGCTGGGCCGGGTCTACCTGGGGGTGGAGTCCGGCTCCGACGAGGTGCTGCGCCATGTGAAAAAGGGCGTGGATGCGGCGACCATGCTGCGCGCGGGCCTGCAGGCCAAGGCGGCGGGGCTGGATCTGTGGACCATGGTCATCATCGGCCTGGGCGGCCGCAGCGGCTCGAAGGAGCACATTCAAAAGACGGTGGAGCTGATCAACCAGATGCAGCCCAACCACCTGTCCGCGCTGAATCTGATGACGGTGCCGGGCACGGAGCTGTACGACGAGGTGGTGCGCGGGGAATTTCAGGAGATCACGGCGGTACAGAGCCTGCAGGAGACGCGGGATCTGGTCGCGGGGATCGAGGCGGAGCACATCCACTTCACCTCGGATCACGCCTCCAACTATCTGCCCCTCAAGGGCACGCTGAGCCAGGACCGGGACCGGATGCTGAAGCTGCTTGATGGCGCTTTGGCGGGAACGGTGGGAGTCCGAAGTGAATATATGCGGGGACTGTAAAATCCCCCCGACAAGAGGTCGCAATTCCAGCCGGAATTGCGACCTCATTTTTATTCGTTCTGTTCTATACTTTGTCCCAGAACAGAAAGGGGCGGTGCGAATGGGCTCAGATTTGCTCTTTACCATGAACCTGGTGATCAACTATCTGCTGCTGCTTGGCAGCACGCGTGTCAGCGGAACGAGCGTTCCAATCTGGCGCATCGCATTGGCGGCCGCCATCGGGGCGCTCTACGCCGTGGGGGTCGGACTGCCCCAGGCGACCCCGGTGCGGCGGCGGGGGGGGATGGCGGGGGTGCGGGCGGGTAGGTCCCGACTGGCCGCCGAACGCCGCGTCACGGCGGTCCGGACCATCGGCTGCTATCTGGTGCTGAGCCTGGCCCTGTGCGGCGCGGTGGTGGGGGCGGCCCTGCTCTTTGGAAGAAACACGGCCCTGGCCCGCGGGACCTTCCTCTATCCGGTCAGTTTCCGTGCCTTGGTGCTGATGGCGGGGCTGGCCTATCTGATCTGCCGCTGCTTTTCCGGCCGCGCGGCGCCGCAGCCGGCCATCGAGCGGGCGGTGCTGAGCCTGGCGGGCAGACAGGTGCGGCTGCGGGCGCTGGTGGACACGGGCAACCGGCTGCGCGACCCGCTGACGGGAAAGCCGGTGCTGGTGGCCAATTGGGATGTTGCCGCCAAGCTGCTGCCCCAGGCGGCAGCCGGAATTCTGGATCAGGCGGCCTTTCAGGACCCGGCAGCGCTGCTTCCAAAACTTCGGACGCTCTGCCCGCAGCTGCGGGCATTTTTGGTCCCCTACCATGCGGTGGGGAACAGCGGAATGCTGCTGGCGGTCCGCTGTGATCAGATTCAGGTGGGAAAGATGGCCACTTGCGGCGCGCTGGTGGCATTTTCTCCGACGACTCTGGATGAGGCAAGACAATATCAGGCGTTGACGGGAGGTATCTGCATTTGACAGAGGCAATGGTTCGGTTCCTGATGCGCATTGGCATCAAGGGAAGCATCTTCTACATCGGGGGCAGCGATGTGCTGCCGCCGCCGCTGCGGCAGGAGGAGGAACAGCAGCTGCTGCTGCGGCTGAACGAGGGCGACGAGGCGGCCAAGCAGCGGCTGATCGAGCACAATCTGCGCCTGGTGGTCTACATCGCCCGCCGGTTTGAAAACACGGGGATCAATCTGGAGGACCTGATCTCCATTGGGACAATCGGCCTCATCAAAGCCGTCGGAACCTTCAAAACGGATAAGAACATCAAGCTGGCGACCTACTCCTCGCGGTGTATTGAGAACGAAATTCTGATGTACATCCGCAAGATCTCCGGCCAGAAGGCGGAGATCTCTCTGGATGAGCCGATCAACACCGACTGGGACGGAAACGAGCTGCGGCTGTCGGATGTGCTGGGGACAGAGGGCGACACGGTGATGCGGCCCATGGAGGAGAGCGTGGAGCACGAGCTGCTGCTGCAGGCGCTCGAAAAGCTCTCGGAGCGGGAACGGGACATTGTGGTGCTGCGCTACGGCCTGGCGGGGAAAAAGGAAAAGACGCAGAAGGAGGTCGCGGACATGATGGGGATCTCCCAGTCCTATATCTCCCGGCTGGAAAAGCGGATCATGCTGCGGCTGCGGCGGGAGATCACCCGGCAGAGCGCCTGCCCCTGAGATGGGCAGAAAGCGGAAGTTTTTGTGCATTCCGTACAAATCGCCTTGCAATCCTGGAAAAGATTGTGTACAATATAAGGCAGTTGCAGTAAGATGCAGCGTGCTGTCAAACAGCGGCGGAGCATGCCGCTGTGCAGATCACTGCTTAGGAGGAATGTGCCATGAAAATTACGGAAGTCAATACCTTTTTCGTCCGGCCGCGCTGGGGCTTTGTTGAGATTGTGACGGACGAGGGCCTCACCGGCTGGGGCGAGCCTGTGCTGGAGGGACATACGGCCACGGTCCTGGCCTGTGTACAGGAGATGAAGGACTATCTGATCGGACAGGATCCGCAGAACATCGAGGACATCTGGACGACCATCTACCGCGCCGGCTTTTACCGCGGCGGCGGCGTGCTCATGAGCGCCCTGTCCGGCATTGACCAGGCGCTTTGGGATATCAAGGGCAAGTCCTTCGGCGTGCCGGTCTGGCAGCTGATGGGCGGAAAGTGCCGCGATAAAATGCGCGTCTACAGCTGGATTGGCGGCGACCGTCCCAGCGATGTGGGCGCGGCTGCGCTGGAGAAGAAAAATGCGGGCTTCACCGCGATCAAGATGAACGCCACAGAGGAGCTGCAGATCGTCGACACCTACGACAAGATTGACGCGGTGGCCGAGCGCGTGGCCGCCATCCGCGAGAGCTGCGGCAAGTACTTCGGCATCGCGGTGGACTTCCACGGCCGGGTACACCGCCCCATGGCCAAGCTGCTGGCCAAGGAGCTGGAGCAGTTCGATCTGATGTTCATTGAGGAGCCGGTGCTCTGTGAGCACATGGAGTACTTCCACGAGATCGCAAACAGCTGCAATATTCCCATTGCGACGGGCGAGCGGCTGTATACCATCTACGACTTCAAGCGCCTGATGCACGCCGGCGGCGTGAGCATCATTCAGCCCGATCTCAGCCATGCAGGCGGCATCACCTCGGTCAAGAAGATCGCCTCCATGGCCGAGGCGTACGATGTGGCCCTGGCGCCCCACTGCCCGCTGGGCCCGGTGGCGCTGAGCTCCTGCCTGCAGGTGGACGCCACCTGCTACAACGCCTTTATCCAGGAGCAGTCCATCGGCATCCACTACAATGTGGGCAAGTCGGTGCTGGACTACATCAAGAACCCGGAGGACTTCCAGTTTGTCGACGGCCATGTGGATCTGCCGAAGGGCCCGGGCCTGGGCACCATCATCAACCGCGATCTGGTGGTCGAGGAGAACAAGACGCCGCACAACTGGAAAAACCCCATCTGGCGGCACAAGGACGGCTCCATCGCGGAGTGGTAACGCCCGCGTCCGAAGCGCCTCTGCCGCCCGCCGGGCAGAGCGGAACT
Source organism: Clostridiales bacterium (assembly GCA_019421975.1). GTDB lineage: Bacteria > Bacillota > Clostridia > Oscillospirales > Oscillospiraceae > CAKTFW01. The sequence goes on from JAHZEE010000058.1 coordinate 8,647, forward strand.
CCAGGCATATGAAAAGCCCCGCACCGTTAGGCGGGCACCCGTAAGACAGTAAGTCAAGAAACACAACGCAAAATAGCAACTGTCGTGCGGGATTAGGTAACAAAAAGGACACGGAATAGGTGAAAAATCGCCTGTTCCGTGTCCTTTTTTCGTTTAGCGGCGTTTCTTGCCCTGGCCGCGACTATGCGGCGGGT
>JAHZEE010000059.1:0-733 GCA_019421975.1 Clostridiales bacterium
AGCATGGCACCATCTCCCTGATTGAGAACGGCACCCTGGTGCTGGCACTGGGTACTTACGACCCGCTATTTGACAAGGCCATGAGCAATGTGATCGAGGTCAAGGCCCGCGGCGCGGATGTGCTGGCCCTCGCCACCACCGCGCGCCGGGCGGATATGGAGAAGGTCGCCAACGGCGTCATCACCATCCCCACCACCCACGAGATTCTGCTGCCCAGCCTGGGCGTCGTGCCCCTGCAGCTGTTCTCGTACTATGTGGCGCTCCAGCGGGGCTGCGACATCGACAAGCCCAGAAATCTCGCCAAATCGGTCACTGTGGAGTGAACGATGGGCGCGGAGGCCCGGTTCGGGCCTCCGCGCCCGTTTTTGTCTTTTTTTTGACAATCTGCCAAGGGCGTTCTCTTTGCACATTTCGATGGAAATTGCACAAAATTTTCTTCAAAATATGGAGAAAATCGCCGTCAAAACAGACTTGACATCCGCCCCGTGCGGACCTTACAATAGGATTACAAAAGTGTGAGGTATATACGCCCCATGGGGATCCCCTCACAGGCAATAAAATGATCGCATTCTGAGGAGGAACATACAAAATGGAAATTCAGGAAGTCGTGATCGTCAGCGCATGCCGCACCCCGATCGGCAAGTTCATGGGCCAGTTCAAGGATCTGAGCGCCCGGGATCTGGCCATGATCGCCGGTAAGGAGGCCATCGAGCGCGCCGGGATCGACGCGGGC
>JAHZEE010000059.1:743-8839 GCA_019421975.1 Clostridiales bacterium
GGGCTCTCTGCCCGCCAAGCAGGTCAGCTACCGCATCGGCTGCCCGCCCACCAGCAACGCCGTGAGCGTCAACCAGAACTGCGCATCCGGTATGCGCGCGCTGGAGGTTGTCGCCAACGACATCCAGCTGGGCAAGGCGGAGATCGGCCTGGCCATCGGCGTGGAGAGCATGACCAATGCCCCGTACCTGCTGCCGAAGGCCCGCATGGGCTACCGCATGAATGCCGGCACCATCGAGGACCACATGATCCACGACGGCCTGTACGACGCCCTGTCCGAGGGCCATATGGGCGTGACCGCTGAAAATGTGGCGGCGCTCTACGGCATCACCCGTGAGGAGTGTGACGCGCTGGCAATGCGCTCGCACAACCTGGCCTGCAAGGCCATTGAAGAGGGCAAGTTCAAAGACGAGATCGTCCCGGTCGTTCTGCACACCAAGAAGGGCGATGTGGTGGTTGATACCGACGAGCATCCCATCCGCGGCTGCACCATGGAGACTCTGGCAAAGCTGAAGCCCGCCTTTATCAAAGACGGCGTCGTCACTGCCGGCAACGCCTCCGGCATCAACGACGCAGCGGCCGCTGTGGTCGTCATGAGCAAGAAGAAGGCCGAGGAGCTGGGCATCAAGCCGCTGGTCAAGATGCTGCACATCTGCGGCGAGGGCGTCGAGCCCCGCGTCATGGGCCTTGGCCCGGCTGTGGCCATCCCCAAGTGCCTGAAGGCCGCCGGTCTCAAGTACGAGGATGTGGACTACTGGGAGATCAACGAGGCGTTTGCACCTCAGTTCCTGGGCTGTGTCCGCAAGCTCAAAGAGGAGCAGGGCATCACGGTCAACATGGACCGCACCAATGTCAACGGCTCCGGCATCGCCCTGGGCCACCCGGTCGGCTGCACCGCGCTGCGCATCATTGTCTCCATGATCTATGAGATGAAGCGCAACAACTACAAGATCGGCGGCGCCTCCCTGTGCGTCGGCGGCGGCCCGGCCATGGCCTCTCTGTGGACTACAGAGATTTAATCTGTTTTCCTGATAGACCTCTATATATCATCCAAGTCCTTTCTAGTATCACGCAGCCGAAGGGCGGTGAGAGCGTATTGCCCTCACCGCCCTTCGGCATTTTTACGATTTTCGGTAGAGAACCCGGCCGCGGCAGATGGTCTGCTCCACCTTCACTTCCCGCAGCTCTGCGCTCGCCACCGCCATAGGATCCCGGTCCAAAATCACAAAGTCGGCGCGTTTGCCCGGCGCGATGCTGCCCTTTTCCGCCGCCTGGCCATACTGCAGTGCGGCGGAAAGGGTCACGGCCCGCAGCGCGTCGTAGGCGCTCACCCGCTCTGCGCCGCCCAGCACATTGCCGGCCTTGGTCAAGCGGTTGACCGCACACCAGACCGTCTCGAGCATATCCGGCGGCAGCACCGGCGCGTCCTGGTGGAAGGTGTAGGCCAGCCCCAGATCCCCCGCACTGGCCGCCGGGCTGATGCCTGCCGCCCGGACCGGGCCAACATTCTGCCTGTGCACCTCGCCCCAGTGGTACACATGGGCCGCAAAAAACGAGGGCGTCACCCCCAGCGCCCGCAGCCGCGGCAGCTGATCCAGCCCCACCAGCTGCGCGTGGATCATGACCGGACGGGCCTTTGTCAGATCTGCGCCCTGGGCAGCGGCCCGCTCCAGCATCTGAAGATACTGTTCCGCCGCCGCGTCTCCGTTGCAGTGCGCCAGCAGCTGCCGGCCGTCCTGCACCGCCTGGCAGATGGCCTGCAGCACCTGCTCGTCCTGCAAGGTGGGATAGCCGCGGCTCTCGCGCCCCTCATAGTTGGTGCGCATCCAGGCGGTACAGCTCTGGGGAGAGCCGTCCAGGAAAATCTTGTATCCTGCCAGCCGGAAATGGTCCGACTCCAGCTTCCCCAGCGCCTGCTCGACCTGCTCCCGCTCCTGGAATGCACTGTAACCCATCACATCCAGCCGCTGCCGCCTCTGCGCACAGAGCGCCTGATACAGAGGCGCCATCTGGGCCGTCAGCATTCCCTCCTGCACGGTGGTGATGCCGAACGACGCGTAGTAGTCCTGCGCCCGGTCACAGGCCTGCAGCAGCTGCTCCAGCGAGGGCGGCGGCAGCCGGTTCAACACCCCCAAAAAGGCGTTTTCCTCCAGGTAGCCGGTCAGACGGCCGTCCCGCCTGGCAATGTGGCCGCCGGCCGGATCCGGCGTTTTGTCCGTAATCCCCATGTTCTGCAGGGCCAGCGAGTTCAAGACCCCCACATGCCCGGACCGGTGCTGGAGTACCACCGGGTTCTGCGGGGCAGCGGCATCCAGCACAGTCCGGTCCGGCACCTGCTGCTCCTTCAGATCAGACGGATCAAAGTCGCGCGCCAGCAGCCACTGACCTGCTGGAAGGCCGGTCTTGTCAAGATGATCCCGCAGGATATCCTGAAGGTCAGAAAAGCTGCGCGCCTGCGCCACTGACAGCTGCAGCATGGCGTTGGCACAGGCCATAAAGTGGCTGTGCGGATCGAGAAAGGCAGGCAGCAGCGATTTCCCCTGCAGGTCGATCTGCTCTGCCGTCCTGGCCTGCGGATGCGCGCTTGCCGCGTCGCCCACCGCGCGGATCACACCGTCCTCCACCAAGACCGCCCCGGTCGCCTGCCGCTGTTCCATGGTCCAAATAGGACCTCCAAAATAAAGGCTCCATGCCATTGCATTCACACTCCTTTGCTCTCCATTATACCCACTGTACAAAAAAGTCACAAGGATTTGGATTTTTTTGCATTCTCAGGAAGAATCTGTTATACTTGGCCCAAGAGGAGGTGGTCCTGTGGCGCGATCGGAGCGGCAAAAACTGAAACTGCTCTATTTGGCGCAGCTACTGCAGACGGAGTCGGATGAGGCGCATCCTGTGGCGGTGAGCCGGATGATCACCTACCTGCAGGCGCGCGGAATCCAGGCGGAGCGCAAGAGCATCTACGACGATCTGGCTGCACTGGAGCACTTCGGCATGGACCTGGAGCACCGCCCGGGGCGGACCGGCGGCTACTATCTGGCCAGCCGCACTTTCGAGCTGCCGGAACTCAAGCTGCTGGTGGACGCTGTCCAGTCCTCCCGCTTTCTCACGGAGAAAAAATCACTGGCCCTCATTGAAAAAATCGAGCAGCTGGCGAGCGTCCATGCGGCCCAGACCCTCCACCGGCAGGTCGTGGTGATGGGGCGGGTCAAGACCATGAACGAGAGCATCTACTACAATGTGGACGAGATCCACAGCGCCATAGCCCAAAACCGGCAGATCTCCTTTCTGTACTTTGACTATTCCCCCGCCAAGCAGCCGGTCTTTCGCCACGGCGGGGCCCGTTACCAGATCAGCCCCTTCGCCCTCACCTGGGGCGACAACAACTACTATCTGATTGGCTACGATGATACAGCTGGCATCCTCAAGCATTTCCGGGTGGACAAGATGCAGGCAATCGCGCTGTCCGCCGCGCCGCGGCAGGGACAGGCGCTGTTTGAACGCCTGGATCTGCGCGAATACGAGGGGCAGCTGTTCGACATGTTTTCCGGCACGCAGCAGACCGTGCGCCTGCGCTTTGAAAACCGCCTGGCCGGCGCTGTCATCGACCGGTTTGGCAAGGAGATCTCCCTGATTCCGCAGGACGAGGGGTACTTTACGGTCAGCGTCAGCGTGGCCGTCAGCCCCCGGTTTTTCGGATGGCTGGCGGGATTCGGCCCCAGCGTCTGCATCCTGGCGCCAGAGTCCGTCCGGCAGCAGATGCGCGACCACCTGGCCGCCATCGCCGCCTGTTATGCGGCAGATCCCGTCTAAGGACCATTTTCCGGACTGTCTTCCAAAAAAATAGGTGGCACGGCGCTGAAAAATGCGGTATAATAATTGAAATTGTATTCCAGCATGGAGGGTGGATATGGAGTTCAAACCGCTTCTTGGCAATCTGCAGCTGCATCGCCGTATCGAAGCGGCCCTGCAGCAGCAGCGTCTGCCCCATTGCTTTTTATTGGCCGGTCCCGAGGGCTCCGGCAAGCAGCCGCTCAGCCTGCTCTTGTGCGCTGCGTTCCTGTGTACTGATCTCAACCATCGCCCCTGCCTGCACTGCGCCCAGTGCCGCAAGGTCTATGCACGCACCCACCCGGATGTGATCGTTGTGGACGACCCGTCCAAGCGGACTGTGCCGGTGGATCTGGTGCGGCAGGCCCGCGCCGACGCCTACATCCGGCCCAATGAGGGCGCCAGAAAGATCTACATCTTTCCGCGGGCGCACGATCTCAACGCCGCCGGACAGAACGCGCTGCTCAAGCTTCTCGAAGAGCCGCCGGCGTATGGCGTGTTCCTGCTGCTGACCACCAATCCGGACCGGATTCTGCCCACAGTGCGCAGCCGCTGCGCCGTGCTCTCCCTCTCGCCGTTGGAGCCATCCATACTGGCAGACGAGCTGCACCGGCGTTTTCCCCTGGCGGATGCGGCCGCCTGCAGCCGGGCCGCGGCGCAGAGCGGCGGCTTTCTCGGCCCCGCCATTGCGGCCATGCAGCCGGACCAGGCAGTGCCGCCGCAGGTGCAGGCCTTTGCCGACGCGTTCTGCCGCCACGACCGCCTGGCCATGCTTCAGCTCACCACAAAGCTTGAGCGCACGGACCGCGAACACCTGTCTCAGCTGTTCGGGCAGTGGCTGGAGCTGCTGAGCGGCGCGCTGCGCAGCCGCGCGGGCGCCCCTGCGTCCCAGCTCTGTCAATCCATCGCCCGCGGCCGGACGGAACGGGAGATCTTCAGCGCCATCGAGGCGCTGCGCTGCGCGCTGGAATACTGTAACTTTAATGTCGGCGCCGGCCACATTCTGGGAATGCTGGCCGCCCGCCTTTGAGCGCCGCGCCTCGCGGCAGATAGGAGAGCCATGGACGAACAACTGTTGGCCGGACAGGTTCCGGCAGCCGATACCGCGTCTGAGACACCGGAGACGCCCCCCACTGTCACTGTGGTGGATGTCCACTTCCGGTCGGGCGGAAAAAACTACTACTTTGACCCCAGGGATCTGCCCATTGAAACCGGCGATCATCTGATTATTGAGACGGCGCAGGGCATGGAATTCGGCTACTGCAGCGCCGGCGCGCACGCCGTCAGCGCCAGGGAGATTGTGCCGCCGCTGCGCGCGGTCATCCGAATCGCCACGGAGAAGGACGAACAGCTGCTGGCCGAGCTGCGCCAGCGGGAGAAGAAGGCCTTTGCCACCTGCCAGGACAAGATCGCCGCCATGGGGCTGGACATGCAGCTGGTCTCTGCAGAGTGCGCCTTTGACGGAAGTAAAATCCTGTTCTTTTTTACCGCAGACGGCAGGGGCGATTTCCGCGAGCTGGTCAAATCCCTCGCCTCCGTGTTCCGCACCCGCATTGAGCTGCGCCAGATCGGCGTGCGCGACAAGGCCAAAATGGTGGGCGGCCTGGGCGCCTGCGGGCGGCCGTTCTGCTGCACCGAATTCTTAAACGACTTTCAGCCTGTCTCCATCAAAATGGCCAAGACCCAGAATCTCAGCCTCAACCCCACCAAGATCTCCGGCACCTGCGGGCGGCTGATGTGCTGCCTCAAATACGAGCAGGATGCCTATGAGGATCTGCTCAAGACCGCTCCGAAAAACGAGTCGTTTGTGGACACGCCCGATGGGCGCGGCACCGTGACCGATGTCAACCTGCTGCGCCAGTGTGTCAAGGTGCGCATGGAGGACGCCCCCGACACGGTCAAGTGCTTCCACAACTGCGATATCTGCATTCTCCGCAACGGGAAGCAGAAAAAGGGAGATCCCCCCATCCCCAAGGATCTGGCCCCGATCTCCTCCCAGCCCCGCCGCCGCTTTCAAAAGGCGGAGCCCGAGCCCGCCCCTCTGGTGGAGCCGGTCATTCTCACCGCGCTGCCCCAGGAGCCGGAGCATCCGGCGCCGGAATCCGGCGCAGAGCCCCGCAGCCGGCGCAGAAACCGTCGCCGCCGCGGCAGCGGCAAAGGACCTGCGCGCAGTGAGGCGCCAAAGCCGCAGAGTGCACCGGCCCAGCCCACCGGCGCGCCGAAGGGCAGCGAGAGGCCCGAGCCCGGTGCATCCAAGCCCGGCGCAGAGTCTGCCGCGCCCAAAAAGTCTCAGAATCGCCGCCGCAACCGCCGCCGTTCCAAGCCAGGCGGCAGCGGCGCGGCCCCGGCAGGTGAGCACAACTGAAAAAAGCACCAGGACCCGGTCGGTCCTGGTGTTTTTTCATCCATTCGGCAGAAGGGGAAGCTCCCACCCGGCGTCAGAACGCCCGGCCCGCTGCGCTTTCGCGCGCTGCGGCCGGATCCGCAGCTGCCGCCGCGTGTCAATTTTTCTGGTGCGCGCAGTGCTGCGTTGCTCACGCCAGATGCGCGCGGCGGCAGAACCATTCTGTCTGCCTTGAGCTCTGATCGTCTTGCCCCTACAGGCGCTCCAGGGTGTACATGGCATTCTGCACGGAGAAGCCCTGCACAAAGCTGCGCATGTCGTTCCAATACCCCACGCCGCGCAGCCCATATTCCTCAATGAGCAGCAGCTTCGCCTGTGTACTGCGCGCATCCTCAAACCAGACCTCGTGGACCACCCCATCCTCAGGCTGGTAGAAGAAATACGGCGTCGCCGACGCCTCATCATACTGGATTTCGACCCCATACCGGACTGCCAGCTCCACCGCCATCTCATGGGAGATCACCCTGGCCCGGTTCCCGCCCGCCTCAAAGGGCAGCGTCCAGTCGTAGGCGTAATTCGGGAAGCCCAGGAAAATCTTCTCCGGCGGAATCTCCGTAATGGCATAGTCCAATACGCTGCGCACCGACTGCAGCGGCGAAACCGCCATGGGCGGCCCATAGCTGTAGCCCCACTCATAGGTCATGAGCAAAACGGCGTCCGCCTGCTCGCCCAGCAGCCGGTAATTGTGTCCCTCATACAGCACGCCCGGCTGGTCGGCATAGGTCTTGGGCGCCAGCGCAATAATCAGCGGAATACCCAGATCCTGCACCCGCGCTTTGAGCATGGCGGCAAACGACACATACGCCTCGGCATAGTCCGGTCCCACATACTCAAAGTCCAGATCGAGGCCCTGATAACCGCGTTGGACGATCACCTGCACCACCTGATTTGCCAGACGCTGCTGCCGCTCCGGACTGGTCAGCAGCGTGGCCGCCCGCTCGCTGGAAAACGCCCCCGTCTCCGTCATAGTGGACAGGTGCATCCACGGGGCGCAGTCGTACTGCCGCGCCAGAGAGATCAGGGCCTGGTCGTCCAGCGGAAGCAGCTCAAGAGAGGCGTTGAGGCCATAGCTGAAGGGCGCCAGCGCCGACTGATAGGGCAGAATCCCGGAGAGGATCCGTGTATCCACCCAGGGATAGGCATAGCCGTAGGCCTGGATGGACCGGAGCGGCTCTGTCTGCAGGGAGATCACCAGAACCTGCCCTGGGTAGAGCCGGTTCATGCCGCCCTGCAGGTTTGGGTTGTTCTGCAGCAGCTGGATGGGCGAAACGCCGAACCGCCCTGCGATGCTGTAGAGGGAGTCTCCCTCCTGTACGGTGTACAGCTCCTCAGGCTTGAGGATCACCAAGCTCTGCCCAACTGCCAGCGTATAGGGCGCCGACAGGTTGTTATACCGGGCAATTAGTCCGGGTGAGACGCCATAGAGCTCACCGATTGCGTAGAGCGTTTGTCCCGCTGTGACCACATGGATGGTCATTCCATCACCCCCATCTCATCCTATGCAGATTAAACTTAAAAATCCCATCCTTTTGTGGAAAGGGCAGCTGTGTCTAAGTCCGCGCCACCTCTCCGTCATGGCGAAGCCGACGGAGAGGTATCCGTTGTGGGGAGGTGCGGAGGGACCACCTCTCCGTCATGGCTGACGCCATGCCACCTCCCCTCAAGGGGAGGCTTGTAGGGGTGCTCCGTAGCCGGAAAGGCTCCCCTTGAGGGGAGCTGTCAGCGTTAGCTGACTGAGAGGTGTCTCCGCACCTCCATATACGAAAAGGCCCACCTGCTTTCATAGCAGGTGGGCCTCGCTATTTTCAAAACTCCATCACCAAAGTTGCAGGGTCAATCCTCCAAACGATCTTCCCCTTCTC
>JAHZEE010000006.1:0-5790 GCA_019421975.1 Clostridiales bacterium
AAAGAGGTAATACGATGCTGAGAAAAAAAACATCCGCCATCCCAGACGAACAGGCAACGGCGCGCGCGCAGGCCGCAGAGCAAAAGCAGACCTCTGCCATCCTGGCTGCGCTGAGGGCCATCCACTCCGCTGCGTCGCCGGACTCCATGGAGCCGGAGGACCTGGAGCGCCAGCGCAAGGGCCAGGAGCTGCTCGGCCGGCTGATCACGCCCATGCTGGGGCTGAGCTGGGAGCCGTTTGAGCTGGCCTGCGGCATTCCCGCCGCATGGGTGCGCCCCAAGCGGGGCCACACGCCCCACCAGGTGATTTTATACTGCCACGGCGGCGGATATACCAGCGGGAACCTGGGCTCCTCCCGCATTCTCGCCACGAAGCTCGCCAACACCGTCGGCTGCGATGTGCTGGCCTTCGAGTACCGGCTGGCGCCCGAACACCCCTATCCGGCGCCCCTGGAGGATGCGCTGGCCGTCTGGGACGATCTGATGTATCTGGGCATCGGCGCCAGAGATGTGATTTTGGTGGGCGACTCTGCCGGCGGCAATCTGGCGCTGACACTGACCATGGCGCTGCGGGACACCGGCCGCCGGCTGCCCGGCCGGCTGGTGCTGCTCTCCCCCTGGACCGATCTGACCGCCAGCGGCGCCTCCTACGAGACCTGCCGCGAGCTGGATCCGGTTTTGACCCAGGACTATATCTACGCCGTCCGGCAGGCCTATGCCCCCGACCGGAACTGGCGCGATCCCATGCTCTCGCCCCTGTTCGGGGACTTCCGCCAATTCCCGCCCACGCTGATCCAGGTGGGGGAATATGAGATTCTGTACTCCGACTCCGAGCGGCTGCGCGACGAGATGGTCCGGCAGGGCATTCCCTGCTGCCTGCAGTGCTGGCCCGAACTGTGGCATGTGTTCCAGATGGTCCCCATGAAAAAGGCGACCGAGGCCATGGAGCAGATCGGCGCCTTTCTGTGGCAGACCGGCTGGTAGGGGCCGGTCTGTTCTAAAATCAGAGCGCCCGCCGTTCGGTGGAACGGCGGGCGCTCTGGCTTTTTTCAGAACAGGCTGATCTGATCGGCGGGGCGCTCCCGGCGCGGCAAGGCCGGAAGGCGCATCACATCGCCCGGCAGATCGTCCAGAAATGCCGAGGGCGTCTGACCAGTGGTGAGGATCAGCTCCTGCCGGGCGCGGGTCATCCCCACATACAGAAGCCGCCGCTCCTCCTCCAGATCCGCCGGACGCCCGGCGGCCTCCAGCGGCAGTGTGCCCGCATCCAGGCCTGCGACAAAGACTGCGTCAAACTCCAGGCCCTTCGCCCCGTGCAGCGTCATCAGGCGCACTGCGCCCGACTTCCATCCCTTGCCGGCGGCACGGACCAGGTCCGGCTCCTCTGCCAGCGTCAGTGCGCTCCAGAGCGCCTCAAAGCTGCCGTAGAACACTGCCGCGTTCTGCAGCCGCTCCAGCGCCTGCGACGCGCCGTACTGCGTCTGCCACTGCTCGACCAGCTTCCACGGCTTCTGCTTCGCAACAGGCCCCTGCCATTGCGCCATCTGCTCCAGCCACTGCGCCAAAAGGTCATAGCCGCCAAGCGCCTGGCGCAGTGCGTCCAGATCCAGCGCGTCCTGGTGGGCACAGGCCGCCTGGGCCGTCTGAATCAGGTCCTCCGGGCACTGCCAGATGAGGCGCAGCGCCGTCTCCACCGCCGTCAGATCCTTAGGGCACTGAATCGCCCGGAACAGGCACAGAAGGCCCCGGACCCGGCCATCGTCCAGATAGTCCTCCCGGCCGCAGACCAGGCACGGGATGTCATCATGCCGCAGGCACCGCTCCACCAGCTCCAGCTGGCGGTGGGTCCGGCAGAGAACGGCCATGTCGGAAAACGCCCGCGCCGTCCGCTCGGAGCCCAGGCGCTGGGCCTCGAGCATGTCCACGCCGCCGCTCATGCGTCCGATCTCCTTGGCAATCCAGACCCCTTCAGAGAAGCTGTCCGCCGCCTGCACCAGACGCACCTGCACGCCGGCCGGAAGGTTGGGCGAAAGCGCTCTTTCAGGCCCCGGATTGCGCTCGATCACCGGTCTGGCGGCCGCCAGGATCTCCGGCGTGGAGCGGTAGTTCTCCGTCAGATGAATCAGGCGCGTCTCAGGAAGCTCCTGCTGCAGCCGGGCGAAGCACCGGCTGTTGGCCCCGCGGAAGCCATAGATGGCCTGGTCCGGATCGCCGATGACAAAGAGGCTCCGGCCATGCTGGCTCCAGGCGCGCACCAGCGCATACTGCGCCTCGTTGATATCCTGGAACTCATCGACCAGCAGATGGTGAAAGCGCCGCTGCCCCGCCGCCTCCAGCTGCAGCGCAGCGGTGAGCAAATCGTCAAAATCCAACGCGTCCATTGCCTGCAGGCGGGCACAGTACGCCGCCTGCAGCGCCGGATCGGCGCCTGTCTGCTCCGGCGGAACGCCGTTTTTGGCCCGGGAGACGGCCTGCAGCAGCTGCTTTGCTCCGCCCTTCCGGCCGCTCTGCCGCAGCACCTGCTCGGCCACGGTCAGCGCCTCGCTCTGGCCGATCAGCCGGACCTCTCCCAACAGCTGCAGGCAGATGGCGTGAAAGGTGCCAATGGTCATCTTGGCCACGGCCCGCCTGCCGCCCAGGCGGGCCTCCAGCCGCTGGCGCATCTCGGCCGCGGCCTGGTTGGTAAAGGTCACGGCGGTGATCTCCTCCGGCCGGACGCCCTGCTGCTCCACCAGGTATGCGATCCGGCTCACCAGCGTCTTGGTCTTTCCAGTGCCCGGCCCTGCCACCACGGCCACCACAGCCTCCTGGGCCTCCACCGCCGCCGTCTGGGCCGGATTCAGCTGCTCCGGCAGCGGGGCCTGGGTCGGCTGCGGCGCAGACGCCGGCAAAACCGGGGCCATGCGGCGCTTGCCGGGCCCTGCAGCTGGCGCGGCCGGGCCAAATAGGGAGATCTGTCCGCTGAACTGCTCGATCTCTGCCGGAGTCAGCAGGGAAATTTCGCCGTATTCTCCGTCAAAGCCGGCCCGCCGGATCACCTGGCCGGCCCGCAGGCGCCGGATTCCCTCTGCCACGCAGGCGCCCGCAGCCTGCTCAATTGCCTCGATGGGCGCCTGGCGCAGGATATAGAACTCTGAGCCCAGCGTCTGGAGCAGCCGCTCATACTGCGCCAGCGTCTTTTTCCCCGTCGCAGAGCCGCCGGTGGAGGCCGCCAGGACCTCCGGCAGCGGTGCAAGCCGTTCAAAGGGCTTGGCCCCCGCCGGCCGGAAGCCCGCAGGGCGGTCGGCCAGCGCCTCCACCCGGTGTTCCACCCCGATGGTCAGCTTTTTGCCGCACACCGGACAGCGGCCGCCGTACGCGGCGGTCTCGGCCGGCGTCAGGCACACGCCGCAGTTCCGATGGCCGTCCAGATGGTACTTTCCCTCCTCGGGGAAAAACTCCACCGTCCCCAGAAAGCCCTCTTTGCTGCGGATGGCCTGGACCAATGCCGGATAGGTCCGGTCGGTGTCCAGGAGATTGGCCTCCCGGCCCAGCTTGGAGGGCGAGTGGGCATCGGAGTGGGAGACCAGGGTCAGGCCGTCGAGCATGGAGACCCGCCAGTTCATGGGCGGGTCGGAGGAGAGGCCCGTCTCCACCGCATGGATGTGGGGCGTCAGATCCCCAAAGCACGCCTCCACGCTGTCAAAGCCGGAGAAGGCCCCCAGCATGGAGAAGTGGGGCGTCCAGATGTGGGCCGGGATGAACTCCGCCTGTTCGCAGGCGTCCAGCGTCAGCTCCAGAAGGTCCCGGCTGTCCAGCCCCAGGATGGGCCGGCCGTCGGAGTGGAGATTGCCGATGGCCTCCAGCCGGTGGGAGAGCTCGTCCGCCGCCTCCAGGCTGGGCAGCAGAATCACATTGTGGACCTTGCGCGTCTTGCCGTCGCGCTTGTAAATGGAGCTGATCTCGCCCGTAATCACAAACCGCGGCGCCTCACCGGGCGCAGCGCCGGGCAGGCGCAGATCTTCACGCAGGGTGTAGACCCCCTCGCCGGCCGGGACCAGCTGTTCTCTGAGCTCCGCCCGCCATGCCGGATGGGTGAAGTCCCCGGTGCCGAGTACTGAGATTCCCTTTCGCCTGGCCCACCAGTCCAGATGGGGCGCATCGCCGTCCCGGCTGGTGGCGCGGGAGAAACGGGAGTGGATGTGCAGATCCGCAATATACATATAGGTACACCTTCTGTCTGTCGATTATACCTGTATTATAGTATCTTTTGTCGTTTGATGCAATCCAACCTTTTGAAGTACTGCTCCGGCGGCATGCAAAAAAAGCCTCCCCCTGTTTGGGGGAGGCTGCCGGGCGGCTCTGTGTCACCGGTGAAACAGGCCCTTTTTCTCATAGGGCTCGCTGGCGACAGATATGGCGGTATAGCCAGTCTCGTCGATGGCCTTTTTGAGCGCCTGCTCGTCGATGGCCTGCTCCGTGATGACGACGGTCTGCCCCTTGCTGTGGGACGATGTGACCTTTTTGACCGCAAATGCCTTGCGGATCGCGTCGTTCACATGGGCCTCGCACATGCCGCACTGCATCCCGTCGACCGCAACCGTGTATTTTGTCATATCCTTCTCCCCTTTGGTTTGCATTGTCTAACCACATCATACCACGGCCATCGGAAAAGATCAATCCGGTTGCGTGCGAATTCTGTGCAAAAAGAGCGCGCACAGCGCCAGAGAGACCAGGCTCGCCAGGGGCGCTGCAAAGCCCACATGAAACAGGTCCGCCTGAGGCAAGCGGCTGAGATACCACGACAGGGGCAGCCGCACCAGCACGGTGGAGACCAGGCTGTGGAGCAGCGGAAAGACCGGATGGCCGCCGCCAGAAAAGTAGGTGTTCAGGCAAAAGACAAAGCAGACGATCACGCAGTCGAGGCTGTAGGAGCGCAGGTACCACCCGCCGGTCTCGATGACCTGCGGGTCATTTGTAAAGAGCCCCACCAGGGCAGGCGCGGCCAGCTGGGCCGCCGCAAAACAGGCCACGCCGAACCCCAGCGCCAGCAGGACCCCCGCCTCCAGGCAGCGCCAGGCGCGGGCCATGAGATTGGCGCCCAGGTGCTGGGCCGTGATGGCCGCAACGGCCGAGGCGATGGCGGTGGTGGGAAGCATACTGAACACAATGAGCTTCTCCACCACGCCCACGCTGGCCGACTCCGTCAGGCCCATGTGGTTGATGAGGGCCGTCAGCACCAGAAAGGAGACATTGACAAGTCCCTCCTGCAGAGCGATGGGGAGGCCGGACGCGAGCATCTGCCGGGCGGCTGCGGTCTGCAGGCGCGGCCTTTTGCGGCGGTACTGGCGCAGATTGCCCCGGCAGCACAGGTACAGGCCGATTAAAACGAGGCCGGCGCCCTGGGCGATCACCGTGGCGATGGCGGCGCCGGCAGCGCCCAAATCCCGCACCCCCACGAGCAAGTAGTCCAGCACAATGTTGACCACGCAGGCTGCCGCAATAAACAGCAGCGGCGTCCTGGCGTCCCCCAGGCCACGCAGAACCGCGCTGACGGTGTGGTAGCCCATAATCAGCGGGATCCCCAGCGCACAGATCCGCAAATAGTCAAAGGTCCCGGCCAGCGCCTGCGCCGGCACCTGCATGATGCTGCAGATCTCATCGAGCAGATACAGGGTCGCCGCCGTCATCGCCAGCGACAGCAGGCCAAAGAGCGCCAGGGCTGTTTTGACGGCGTCGGCCACCTGACGGCCCTGGCGCGCGCCGTAGGCCTGGCCGATCCGCACCGTGCCGCCGGTGGTAAGCCCCACCG
>JAHZEE010000006.1:5800-15705 GCA_019421975.1 Clostridiales bacterium
CCCGCAAGCCCGGTGATGGTCTGCATCACCTGTCCCCCTGTGGCCACGGCCGAGACGCCGGCCGCGTCGGAGAACCGCCCCACCATAAACAGGTCGACCGCTCCATAGAGCGCCTGGAACAGATTTGCCAGCAAAAACGGCGCGGCGAACCGCGCAATGGTCCCCCACACATTTCCCTCTGTCAGACGCACACCCGCCATCGCTCCCCCGCCTTCCGCATTTCTGGTCACATCTTATGCGGACAAGCGGGGCGCCATCACCGCCAGGCCAGGAAAAAAGAGCCGGCGTAGAGCAGCAGCACCAGGCACACCGCCGCGGCCACAGCCGCCCGCCAGACGCGGTACTGCCGGTCGAGAGGCCGCTGCTGCTCCTCTGTGGGCATGGGAGGCGGCGGCGGAAGGCTGTGGAGGCAGCCTCTTCTGCCCCAGAGGCCGTAGACCCCCAGCCCCAGCAGGCTCCAGACCACGCCGGCCGCAATCCCCGTCCACTCCAGCTGGGTCATCAGCAGCAGATACAGCGCCGCGCTCACCGGCGCGCCCACCCACAGGCCCGGCGCGCGGTAGGGCCGGGGACGGTCCGGGCAGCGCCGCCGCAGCCCCATCGCCGCGGCAATGCCCAGGATATAGTAGCTCAGCGTTGCAAACAGGGACACGGAGGCGATGACGGCAATCGATCCCGTCCCCACCAGCAGAAGCATCAGCGCGCCCAGCGCGCAGATGGCCACATAGGGCGTGCGGTAGACGGGATGGACTTTGGCAAATACAGCGGGCAGCACGCCGTCGCGCGCCATGGTGTAGAGGTAGCGCGCAGGCGCCGCCACGCCGGCGTTGAGGGTGGAGAAGTCGCCGCCAAAGGCGATGCCCAGGCACAGCAGCACCAGCGGCACGCCCGTCACGCCGGCCAGCCGCATCCCCTCGGCGTAGGGGGCGGCGGCCTGTGCCAGTGACTGCAGGCCGTACGGCGGCACAATGCTGACCAGCACCCACTGAAACAGGCCGTTGACTGCAAACACGAGAAAGGGCGCCAAAATCAGCGCCCTGGGCAGGTTGAGCTGTGGATACTCGATCTCCTCCCCCATGGCGCAGCAGGTCTCAAAGCCCGCAAAGCACCACCAGACCAGCGCCACACAGGGAAAAAACGCCCCCGCCGCCTGGGGGGCGGCGGATGCAAAATACGCGCTCTCAAAGGCGGGCGCCATGGACAGCACCCACACCAGGGCCACCCCCCAGAAAAAGAACAGAAATCCGTTCTGCAGCCGGCCGCCCAGTTGGGCGCCGCGCAGCGCCAGCAGCAAAAACAGCGCCAGCGCCAGGCAGGCCAGCGCGGTGTCGCTCAAGGGCAGGGGCAGGCCTAGCGCCTGCAGCAGTGTGCGCAGGTAGAAGGCAAACGCCAGCGCCTCGCCGCTGACCACGCAGACCATGGAGAGAATGAAGTCCCAGCCTGCCAGCACGCCGAACGGGCGGCCCAGCCCCCAGGAGGCATACTGATAGGTGCCGCCGGCGTAGGGAAACATGCCGCCCATCTCGCCATACAGCAGCGCCGGATAGATACTGATGCCGAGGGCCACCAGGGTGGCAAGCAGCACCCAGGGCCCCAGCACCCCCACCACATTGGCGCCCGTGGTGAACAGCCCCACGCCGATGACCGTTCCGGCACTGATCGTGATGGTCTCCCGCAGGCCGAGACACCGCTTTAAGGTGGTTGAAGTTTCTCTGTTGGATCGCATAGGCCATCGCCCCTTTTAACATGGATATCTCAGTCTATGCAGGCAGCTGAAAATGGTCACGGCGGCTCTTGCAGCGCCCCGCTGCAGCGCGTATAATAGGGGAATAAGCTGAACGCAAGGGCAGGAGGTGAGCACCGCATGCGGCATTGGAGTACCGTCCGCACCATTTTGAAATACAGCTGGAAGCCCCTGTTCCAGTTTGAGCTTCTGTACAAGCTGCTGGCCATCGCGGTCTTTGCCCCCCTGCTCTCGGCCATGTTTCAGGGCATTATGTATCTGACCGGCTATGCCTATCTGACGGTCGAAAACCTCTCCTCCTTTCTGTCCAACCCCCTCACGCTGGTTCTGATTTTTCTGCTGCTGCTCTGTCTGGCGGTCTACTCCGTCTTTGACATCGGCGCCGTCCTCTACGCCATCGATCTTGGCTACCGGCAGCAGCGGGCCGGGGTGCAGGATATGCTGGCGGCCGCAGCCCGGGCCTCGCTCCGGGTCCTGCGACCCAGAAACTGGCTGATCGTGCTGGTGGCGGTACTGCTGCTGCCTCTGCTGAATCTCGGCATTGTCGCCAACTTTGTCACCACTGTCGCCATCCCGGAGGCGGTGCTCCACGCCCTGCTGGTTCACTGGCCGGTGGCCGTCGCCCTGGCGCTGGCAATCGTTCTGCTCTGCGCGCTGCTGCTGCGCTGGATGTACGCCTTTCACTACTTTTTGCTGGAGGGCTGTTCGTTCCACACCGCCCTATGGCGCAGCGCCCGTCTGGGCCGCGGGCGCCATCTGGGCGACTTCGTGTCTGTCTTTCTGCTGCAGGCCGCCTTCTCGGCGCTGTTTCTGCTGCTCACCCTGCTGCTCATCGCCGTGATCTACCTGATCACCGCACTTTTTGCCTCGATCACCCTGCTCAACGCCGTCTTGACCTCTGTGGTCTGGGTCACGCTTGGCATCCTGCTGCTGATCTTTGCCGTGCTCTCTGCCCCCCTCAGCTTCTGCTGCGTCAGCGTGCTGTACTATCTGCACAAGGGACAGGCCCATGAGCCCATCCTCCGGCGGGGACGGACGCCGCCCCGCCGGCCCCGCCGGCCAAGGCTCTTCCGGGCTGCCGAAATTGCGGTTTTCTGCATCTCGATTGCCTGCTGCTCCGCCTATGTCTACCAGGTGGCCAGCGGCAACGCCAACTTCCATGTGGAGTATCTGTACACCACGGAGGTCACTGCACACCGCGGCGCATCCGCGCTCTATCCGGAAAACACCATGAGTGCCTTTCGGGGCGCAGTGGAGCTTGGGGCGGACTGGATCGAGCTGGATGTGCAGCAGACCCGGGACGGCAAAATCATCGTCATGCACGACACCAACCTCGCCCGGACCACCGGGCTGCGGCAGGACATCTGGCAGACCGACTACGCCCAGATCGCCACGCTGGACGCCGGCAGCTGGTTCTCCCCGGCCTTTGCCGGCGAGCGGGTCCCGCTGCTCTCAGAGGTGCTGGACTTTGCCAAGGCCCACAAGGTCCGGCTCAACATCGAACTCAAGCCCACCGGGCACGAGACCGACTTCGAGCGGGCCGTGGTCGATCTGGTGCGGCGGGCGGACTATCTCGACCAGTGTGTCATCACCTCCCAGTCCTATGCGGTGCTGGAGCGCATCAAGGCATATGCCCCCCAGGCGCAGACGGTCTATGTGATGAGCGTGGCCTATGGCAACCTTCTGAAGCTGGACGCGGCGGACGCCTTCAGCGTCAAATCCATCAACATCACCTCTGAGATGGTCTCCCAGCTGCACAATGCGGGCAAGGAGATCTACGCCTGGACCGTCAACACCCAGAACAACCTGGACAAGATGATCCGGCTGAAGGTGGACAACCTTGTCACCGACAACATTGTCCGGGCCAGAGAGCGGATCTATGCCAACAAGACCAGCAGCATCATCCAGGAATATCTGGCCCTGCTCTCAGGGTTCTGACAGAAAAAAACACCCCCCGGCGCCGCGGCGCCGGGGGTGTTTTCTGTTTACTTCAGTTCCAGGTAGACCATCAGCATCTTTGCAACCTCTGCACGGCTCGCAGTCCCCTGCGGGTCGAGCGTGCTGTTGCCCTTGCCGTTTACAATGCCCTGGCCAACGGCCCAGTTCATCGCGGAGACGGCCCAGTCAGAGACCTGGTCTCCATCGGCAAAGCCGGTCAGGTTCTCCTCGGTCGTCACCGCGTCCAGACCCTTGTACTGGGCATAGCGGAACAGGATTGCCGCCAGCTGCTCCCGGGTGACCGCCTTGGTGGGGCCGAAGGTTCCGTCGCCGAAGCCCTCGACAATCTGGTTCTCCGCCGCCCAGGTAACGGCCTCATAGTACCACGCGCCGGACGCCACATCGTCAAAGGCGTCTCCCTCGACCGCAGGCTGCTGCTCCAGGTTGTAGAGGACCTGGGCGATCATGGCGCGGTTCAGGTTGTCCTCCGGGGCAAAGGCGCTGTCACTGACGCCGTTCATGATGTCCTGGTCATAGACATACTTGACTGCCTCGTAGTACCAGGCGTTCTCGGCCACATCCCGGAACGGGAGCGCCGCAGCGCCCTCCTCTGCAAACAGGACCTCGACCTCCACATTGGAGGCCGGCATGGTGAAGGTGTATTTTCCCTCTCCGGCCTTCTTGACGCTCACCTCGTCGCCATTTGCATCTGTCACACTTACCTCGTCCACCACATAGCCCTCATCGGCCGTCGTGGTCACGGTGATGGTGGTACCCTTGGAGGCGCGGGCAGAGTCGGCCTTGGCCTCGCCGCCCTTGCCGGCCTGGATCTCGACACTGTAGGTGGAGCTGTTGTTGCTGGAGCGTCTGGAGAAGACCGGCGTGGCCGCAATGGCGGTGTCGGTGTAGGCGGTGTCCAGCGCTGTCAGCAGCGCGTCCGTCAGAGTGCTGTAGGTGCCGTCAATCCCCTCAAACTGCCAGCCGCTGAAGCGCTCTCTGCTGGAAGTGGGCTGGACGGTCGGCAGTGTCTGGCCCACATGTTCAGCCGTGTAGGTCGCCTCGTTGGCATACTCGCCATAGCTGACCACTGCGCTGCGCGCGTCATTCAGCACGGTGAAGGTGCTGAAGCCATGGGGATTCGTAAAGGACAGCTGCTTGTTCTGGACGGTCGCCTTGTAGTAGTAGGTGCCGCTCTTGGCCTCGTGCTTCACATACAGGTTCTGCGCGTCCGCAGTAAAGCTGTCGGGCAGCGTCATGGTGATCTCCACTGTGCCTTCGACTTCCATCTCCCCCTCGTCAAAGACCACTGCATTGGGGGTATCGCCCTCCAGCGCGACATCCTCTGCCGTTTCCGCCGTGGAGGCAACGGTTCTGTACATGGGGGTGATATCAAAAGTCAGGGCCAGCTGATCCGCCTCTGTACTGTAGGCCTTCGGCTCAATCTCCAGATAGGTCTGCACATAGACCTTTGTGGCTTGCCCCTCAGTTACGAGGCCTGCATCCTCCAGCTGCTTTGCCGCCTCGCTTGCCTGCTCGTCTGTCAGCTGGTTGGCAACCGTGTTGGCATAGGTGCCCAGCTCCGGCACCGTAACCGATGCCGCTGCATTGATCACATTTTCGATCTCATCTTCCGGAATCTCTGCATCCACCAGATCCTCCTTGGTGGGGACATTCGGCTCCTCGACGGTGGGCTCCACCGGCACTTCGGTTACGGTCTTCTGCGCCACACGGTAGGTATAGCCGCTCTCCGGGCTGATTACGGTTGTATAGCCGTCCTTCAGGCAGGCATCCGGCGGCGCAATCGTGAAGTCACCGCCGGAGATCTCCACTGTAATCGCCGCGCTATAGCTGGCGTTCGTGCCGAAGATACCGTCAAACTGGCCGCCGGAGACAGTCGTCTTGCCCTGCTCATACGCATAGGTAGGGTTGCCGGCAGTGCCCGCCGCCATGGTCGCAACCGCGGCATTTTGCGCCTGGAAGGTGCCGCCTGTAATGGTCAGCTCGTTCCAGTTCAGAATGGTGCCCGCATCCGGCACCGTGTTGGAGAAGGTACCGCCATGGATCTCCATGATGCCGTAGTCGTCGTTCTTCAGGGTGTACAGGCCGCCGTTGGCTGTCACACCGCTGTTGGAGACGGTACCGCCCGTGATGGTCAGCTTGGCATACACCTCACCGGTGTTCTGGCTGGGGGTATACCAGCCGTTTTCGATGGCGCTGGAGTTCACGCTGTCACTGACAATTTCACCGCCCTCAATGGTGAGAGTGCCGTGGTTGGTGATGACATAGTAGTCGCTGCTGTCCGCATTGCGGTTCTTGTAGAGCTTGCCGCTCTCAATGACGGCTGTCGCGCCCGGCTCATTCTGCAGGGCGGATTTCCCCGCGGCGGGGCAGACCACCGCGCCGCCGCCCACGCTGTCACGGATGGTCAGGTTCCCCTGATTCAAAATGGCGTGGTTGTCCTGGCTGGTCAGCGTCTTGCCGCCGAGATCCAGGGTCAGCGTCTTGCCTGCGGCAATGGTGATGCTCCCCTGCACATCCTGCAGCAGGGTCACGGTCTGACCGTTTTGTGCCGCCGCAATGGCCTGGGTCAGGGTTTCGTAGGGTTTGCCGTCCACCGACGCCTCAGCCGGCACGGCATAGGCATTGACAAAGTTGCCCTCGTCGTCTGTCTCAATCCAAGCGTCTGTGCCGTCTGCGCTCAAAAGCTTTGTGGTGTCCGCAATCACGACCTTGTTAGTTGTGGCGCTTGCCTCGTTGCCGTTATAGCTGATAAAACCGTTTGTGGTCTGCGGGGTCATCACCTGGGCCGTGCCCAGCAGGTTCAGCGTGTTGTTCTCCGGCTGGGGTGCGGAAGTACCGTACATCATCTGGAAATTGGCAATCCGCTCTGTGTTCTCACCGCCAGTCGCGATGACCTTGGAGTTCTGGTCCACCGTCACCGTGTTGTTGCTTCCGCCCTCAAAGACGAGCGCCGCAAAGGAATTGGAGATACCGTAGGCATGTTTGCAGGTGCCGTTGATGGTGGAATTCACAAACTCCACTGTGTTGTTTGAGCCGGTACTCTCTTCATCGTTGTACTTCAAATAGAGCGCGCACCAGCCGGAGACGGTGCTGTCCTCCACCAGGATCCGATTGTTGTCGGAAAAACAGATAATGCCATAGTAGTAGTCCGCAGAAATCTGGCTGCCGTTGACAATCTTCAAGGTGCAGTCGGGCACCACCATGGTGATGGCCTGGCCATATCCCTTGTTGGTGTCTGCGCTGACATTTGTATGGTCCAGCGTCACCTCTGCACCGGCAGCAGATGCGTCTGGTTGGTCCCTGTCTGGACAATCTCGCAGTCCTTCAGCAGTACCTTCGGTGCATTGCTGCCCTGCCCATGCACACCGAAAACTGTAGTCTGGGTGCTGCCCTCTGCACGGACAATCTTTAAATTCTCAATGGTCGTGTCGTCATAGACATTGAGCCGCTCCACCCAGAGCGTATGTCCCTGGCCGTCGATCTGGATGGGTTTTTTGATCTCCACCAGCGCCGTCTCGGCATCATTCAGAAGCGTCACGGTCTGGTCCTCCCCAGCTGCCTCTACCGCCTCTTCAAAGGTATCATAATGTGTAGTCCCGATGGCTGCCTCGTGGCTACAGGTTTCCTCCCCTCCGCTTACATCTACAGATGCCGCAATTGCACTCGGCATCATAGTCAGCATCATACACACAGCAAGTATGAGGCTGAGTGCTTTCTTCTTCATTAAGACTACCCCTTTCTACTGTTTTTTTGGTTTTCGTGGCGATACCATTTTAAAACAGCTGCAACAAAATTGCAACATATTTTCTCATCCGCGTGGATCTGCATTTGTCCCAATTCGGGAAAAAACACTTGCCTCTGCCCCTTTTTTTCGCTATGCTATGGATATCATAGATTCTGAAAGGGGGCCTGCGAGATGGACGAGCAGGCGCAGCTCGCGCGCGCCATCCGACGCGCCAAGCTCTTTGTCATTCTACCCACTGCACTTCTGATGTTTCTGCTGGCGGGCCTGCTGATATTTGCGTTCCAAAAGACCGCGCCGCTGCCGCCGGACGAGTCGCTCGCTCCAGCGCAGGCAGCCTATTATCTGCGCCAGGCCCCGCTTCTGTGCGAGCTGGATAGCGCCTATTACAGCCTCAACGGCACATCTGACTTTGCGTCCCTGTTTCAGACTGCCCAGTGGACGCAGGCAGACGCCTTCTCCCTGCAGGATGCACCGCTCACGATCCGCTTTGCCGACCACTATCTGCTGCTTTTAACCGCAGACGATCGGGCCGCCGTCTACAACGGCTATGTGGACAAAAGCCACGCCGCCACGGCATACTACACGCTTCCGGCCGGAACCAGCGGGACAGTTTTTGACTACCTGATCCAGTGGGCGGAGCCGGCCAAATCCAACGCCGCCGCATTCTCCACGGTGGTTGACGCCTCCTAGAGGCCGGGAAAGACAAAGACGGGACGGCCTGAGCCGTCCCGTCTTTGTCTTGAAAGGATTTGGATTCTTTGGAAAAGACAGATTACAAAAAGAAGGAGTATGTCCTTGTCTATGCCGTGGCGATGGTGCTGCCAAGCGCTCTGCACTGCGCCAGGCCGTCGTCATCCGGCGTCTCATTTACAATCAAACCGTCGGCACAGAGCACTGCGCCGTCATCGTCCGTACGCGCCTGCCAGGTGCGCATCCACTGGCCGTCGCCCCAGCCATAGGAGCCGAACAGTACCACGCGCTTGCCGGACAGCTGCGTCTCCAGCTCGGTGAAAAATGGCTCAAATTCCATCTCCTCCAGCACCTCGTCGCCCATGGACGGGCAGCCCAGTGCCAGACGGTCATACTTCGCCGCATCGGCGGCGGTGATCTCATGGACCGCAAACAGGTCGGCCTCTGCGCCGGCCGCCTGCACCCCCTCTGCAACCGCTTTGGCCATGGCCTCAGTGTTGCCGGTGCCGGACCAATAGATCACAGCAACTTTACTCATAGCAAACCTCCAGTTTTTTGGCATTTATTTCAAGCTGCTGGGTACAGCTGTGAAATCGAGTGGCCGGTCGCCAGGAAACGGCACAGCCGCGCCCGGCAGGCATCATAGCGTGCAAACAGGGCCTTGGCCTTCTCCACATCGTCGTAGACCTTCCAGTAGCCGCAGAGCTTCCAGTCCGCGCCGCCGGTCTTTGCAAACCCCAGCACATCGGCCACCGGATAGTCCAGAAACAGGCCGATCTCATGGGGAAAGTGTTCCTCCACCAGACGGGCGCGCAGCACCCGGAGCATCTCGTCCAGCGTGTTTCCCACCGGGTATCCCAGCGGACGCAGAATCTGCATCACGGCCGGCCGCGCCAGCTGCGCCTGCAGCCGCTCCGGCCAGTAGACAAACACCAGGCTCCGGCCATCGCGCTCACGCAAAATTTCAAAGCGCAGGCCATGCCGGCCCAGATTTCTGTTGTACCGCCGCACCTGTATGGCAAGCGCGGGAAACTCCTGCTGTGACAGACAGACCAGGCTGCCGACCTTTGCACCAAGCAGCGTGGGCGCACAAAAGGCGGCCAGCCGCTGTTCCAGCTCTTTCTGATTCAAGGAAACCCCTCCTGGAATTTATTAGCCTTTGCTAACTCTTGACGCAGCCTACCCGCGCCGGCAGCTTGGCTCTAGGGATAGGATACCCCAGATGCACCATTCGATGCGTCCAGATCACCAGTCCTGCGCTTCCGGATTGCCTACCACGCTGGCAATCCTGTCTGCTGCAGGCCGGCATCCTGCGCCGTCTGCAGCGTCCGCGGAAGTGCGGCCCAAACTGCCGGCAAGCGAGAAGCTGTCGACAGGGGGGATGAATCTTTGTAGGTTAGCATTAGCTAACCACTGGCTTGATTCTAACACCTCCCCGCGCTTCTGTCAAGAGGGATTTTCCAATCGGCACAAATTTTTACAGGCCCTGCGTTCTGGGTGGACCGCAGGGCCTGTTTTCACTCCGCGAGGGGGACGCCGCAGAGGTGGGTCGGCGCATCCGCGCCGTGCAGCTGACCCACCACATTGGCATAGAACCGCCAGCCGCCGGAGAGGTTGGAGCAGTCAAAGCCGTGCTGGGTGAGAATCCGGCAGGCCAGATAGCTGCGAAGGCCGCTGAAGCAGTTCACATAGATGGGTTTGTCCGCCTCCAGCTCGGCCAGACGGCCGCGGAGCTCGTCCAGGGGGATGTTGACGGTGCCGGGGATG
>JAHZEE010000006.1:15720-19081 GCA_019421975.1 Clostridiales bacterium
ATATTCCTCCGGCGTGCGCACATCCAAAAGCGTCACATCCTGGCGGTTCTGAAGCTGGGGCACCTGCTGCCAGTGGTGCTGCTTGACCAGACCCTGCCGGACATCCTCGATGACAAAGCCCGCCATATTGACCGGATCCTTGGCCGAGGAGTAGGGCGGGGCATAGCTCAGATCCAGCTCCGCCAGATCCTGGGCCGTCATACCGGCGCGGATGGCCGTGGCCAGTACATCCAGCCGCTTGTCCACGCCGTCAACTCCCACAATCTGCGCGCCCAGGATTTTTCCCGTGTCGGGATCATAGAGCGTCTTGATCGTCATATTGGTGGCGCCGGGGTAATAGGTGGCGTGCGAGGCCGAGTAGGTCACCACCCGGTCGTAGGCGATGCCCTGGGCCTTCGCCGTCTTCTCATTGAGGCCGGTGGCCGCCGCCGTGAGGCCAAACAACTGCACCACCGCAGAGCCCTGGCTGCCGGGATAACGGCTGGCGCGGCCCGTCAGATTGTCCGCCGCGATGCGGCCCTGCCGGTTGGCCGGACCTGCCAGGGAGATGAGCGCCGGACGGCCGGTCACAAAGTGGCGCACCTGCACCGCGTCGCCCACGGCATAGATATGGGGCGCCGAGGTCTGCATCTGCTCGTTCACGACGATGCTGCCCTTCTGCCCCAGCTCCAGTCCCGCCTGGCGGGCCAGGGCCGTGTCCGCCCCCACGCCGACGGCCAGCCCCACCCGGGCGGCCGCCACAGGCTCCCTGCCCTCGATCAGGGTCACAATCTGGCCGCCGCGCATCTCAAAGCCCCGGATGGCCTGGCGGAAGCGCAGATCCACCCCCGCCTTCTGCAGTCTTGCATGTAAAAAGCACGCCATATCCAGATCCAGCGGCGGCATCACCTGCTCGCCGCGCTGCAGCAGGGTGGTCTGCACGCCGGCCTGCACCAGATTCTCTGCCATCTCCAGACCGATAAAGCCGCCGCCCACCACCACAGCCCGCCGCGGCGTATGGGCCTGCAGCTCGTCCCGGAGGCGGAAGGCGTCCTCCACGGTCCGCACGGTGAAGATCTGCTCCAGATCCACGCCCGGCAGTGCCGGCCGCACCGCCCTGGCGCCCGGAGAGAGGACCAGCTCGTCGTAGTGCTCCTCATAGATCTGGCCGTCCTCCAGGCGCCGGACCGTGACCACGCGGCGGTCCGGATCGATGCCCACCGCCTCATGGCGGACCCGCACCTCCACGCCGAACCGGGTCTGGAAGCTCTCCGGCGTCTGCAGGGTCAGCGCGTCCTTTCTGCGGATCACGCCGCCCACATAGTAGGGCAGGCCGCAGTTGGCATACGAGACAAAGCCCGTGCGCTCCAGCACCACGATCTGCGCCTGCTCGTCGAGCCGCCGCAGCCGGGCGGCCGCGCTGGCGCCGCCGGCCACGCCGCCGATGATCACAACCTTCACTTCTCCGCCCCCCGTTCCAGGCGGCCGCGATAGCCCAATACGCCGCCGATATTTCTGGCGTGATAGCCGCGCTGCTTCAGAATCGTGCACGCCTGCGCGCTGCGCGCACCGCTGCGACAGTAGACAAACAGCGGGCGGGACGGGGCGATGTCGATGCGCGCGATCTCGTCGAGGGGCAGATTGACGCTGCCGGGCACATGGCCCTGGGCGTACTCCTCGGGCGTGCGCACATCCAGCAGCACCGCGTCCTGTGTCTTTTCCGCCTCTGCAACGCCTTCGGCCAAATCCGGGCCGGAGCCAAACCAGGGAATCATATCAATTCCTCCTTTTTAATAAAAATCAGGCGGAGCGATGACTGCTCCGCCTGACAGAACATGGCTTACAGTGTGAGCGACGGTGCGGCATAGGTCCGGCCGGCCAGCTCACTGTTGAGCATGTACAGCCCCTTGGCGTCCCCGCCAAACAGCCGCATTTTGTCGATCAGGTCCACCGCGTTCTTCTCCTCCTCGCCCTGCTCCTTGACAAACCAGTCCAGGAACTGGGTGGTCCGGAAGTCCTTGACCTCCACCGCTGCACGATAGATGTTGTTGATGAGCTCGGTCACATACTGCTCGTGCTCCAGCGCAGCCTGCAGCGGCGCAGCATAGTCGGCAAAGACCTTGTCCGGCTTCCCAACCGCCTCCAGCGTCACCTTGTAGTTGTTGTTGTGCAGGTAGTCGTAAAAGAGCATTGCATGGTCCTGCTCCTCCTGGGCCTGCACCCGGTACCAGTTGGCAAAGCCATCGAGGCCCTCATTGGCATAGTAGTTCGAAAAATCCAGATACAGATAGGCGGAATAGAACTCCTTGTTGATCTGGTCGTTCAGCAGCGCCGCCACTTTTTCATTCAGCATGATTGTTTTCCTTCCTTTCTTGCACCAGGTCCCGCACCAGCTGGGTGATAAAATCCTCGCACTGGCCGCAGCCGGTGCCGCAGCCCGTTCTGGCACTGACCTGTTCATAGGTGTCTGCGCCCGCCGCCACCGCGTCCGCAATGGCACCGTAGGTCACATTTTCACACATACAGGCGATTTTGGTCCGATCTAATTTCATGGCATATCACTTCAATTGCAGAAGATTCTCCAGGTCTTCTTTGCCCCGGTAGCCCACCACGGTCTGCTTGACCTGGCCGTCTTCAAACAGCAGCAGCGTCGGGATCCCGGTGACGCCGTAGGAGACCGCCACCGACGCGTCGTCGTCGATGTTCATCTTGGCGATGGTGAGCTCCGGGTGCTCCGCCGCGATCTGCTCGAGCACCGGCGCAATCATCTTGCACGGGCCGCACCAGTCGGCCCAGAAGTCCACCAGCACCGGCGCTTTGGAGGTCAGCACCTTCTCCTCAAACGCCTTTTTGTCGATATGGACGACCGCCATATCTCAGACCTCCTTTTTCCACAGGCCGTGGATGTTGCAGTACTCGTAGACCGCCTCGACCTTCTCCTGCTCGCAGCAGAGCTGGAAGTAGGCCTCCGGCGCCGCGCCGACCTCCAGATACTTGATCTGCAGGCCCTTGTTGGTCTGCACCGCAATCCAGGCGATGTGGTGCTCTGCCAGCATGGGATGGGTGACCTCGCCCACCTTCACATGGACCTTGGTGCCCTCAATCTCCACCACCGGCACATGCTTCTCGCCTGCGCCGTCGCTGGTGTTGGGGACGAGCTCCGTCATCTTCTGGCCGCAGCACATGACCGGGACACCCTTGTTCTCCACAAAGGTGATGAGGTTTCCGCAGTGCTCACAAATAAAAAATCTAGCTTCCATGATAAAGTCCTCCTTTGAATGTTAAAACATACTCCAAATATGCTGAAACGCCCCTTGGCGTGAGATCACTTTTCCTTGTAGTACAGCATGCAGTGGCAGTAGCCCTCAAAATTTTCGTCTGC
>JAHZEE010000060.1 GCA_019421975.1 Clostridiales bacterium
TACTGGAAGGGGCAGGTCATGGGCCGCAGGGCAAAGCACTCCTTGGTCTCGTCGTTGGGATCCCCCAGTACAAACATGCCGTCCAGGTAGTGATCCCAGTGACCGGAGATCTTGTACAGCTCGCGCTTTGCCATGTAGGGCGTCTTGGTCAGAAGATAGCCGCGCTTCTGCTCCTCATCCTCCACCCAGCGCTGCAGCGTCTGGATGACGCGGGCGCCTTTGGGCAGGATGATCGGCAGGCCCTGGCCGATCACATCAACGGTGGTAAAGAACTCCAGCTCCCGGCCCAGCTTGTTGTGGTCGCGCCGCAGCGCCTCCTCCCGCTGCTGCAGCCAGGCGTCCAGCTCCTCCTTTTTCGGGAAGGCAATGCCGTAGATGCGCTGCAGCATTTTCCGCTTGGAGTCGCCGCGCCAGTAGGCGCCCGTGGAGGAGAGCAGCTTGATGGCGTTGCCCTTGACCCGGCCTGTGCTGTCCAGATGCGGGCCTGCGCACAGATCCGTGAACTCCCCTTGCCGATAGAACGAGATGACCGCGTCCTGCGGCAGATCCTCGATCAGCTCCACCTTGTAGGGCTGGTCCTTCATAAACTCCAGCGCCTCAGCGCGCGGCAGCTCAAACCGCTCCAGGGGCAGCTTCTCCTTACAGATCTTCCGCATCTCTGCCTCAATCTTCTCCAAAATCTCCGGCGTGAAGTTGACCGGTGTGTCAAAGTCGTAATACCAGCCGTTGTCAATGGAGGGACCAATGGCAAATTTCACATCCGGGTATAACCGGCGCACAGCCTGGGCCATAATGTGGCTGCAGGTGTGCCAATAGGTCTTGCGGTAGGCCTCGTTTTCAAAGGTGTACAGGTTTTCTTCAGACATGCTTACTCCTCCTCATTCCGGGGCGAAATAAAAAATCCCACCCCTGATTTCATCAGGGGTGGGATACATTAAATATATCTCACGGTTCCACCCTGCTTACGGCCGCAGCCGTCGCTCGTAGCCGCTGTAACGGGCGGTCCCGTCCCGGTTCGCCGGGCAGCTCGGAAGCGGTGCAGCACCAGGGCATACGGCAGATCCACTCACAGCAGACGGGATCCTCTCTGCGCCTTGTCTCCTGGCCTGATAACTTCGTCACAGCCATTTTTTCTGAAAAAAATATAGCATATTTCCGCCAGTCTGTCAATAAAGTATCCCATGTCCATTATGTTAACCGTTTTGTAACCCTACTACTATATATTGTGGTATTTTGGCGAAAAAATTCGTTTTTCGCAAATTTTCGAATAATTTCGCAACTTTATTTTTTCATCAAAAAGTTTTGGAAACTTATTTTTTTAAGAAAAAAGCTTGACATTTTATTCAAAATAGTTATACTAGGGCTTGATTTTAATATAATTACATTATGTAACTATTTGTTATGTATTTGCACATAATTCCCAAACCACATCTGTAGAGAAAGGAGGTATTTCCCTTGAAAAGACTGATCCAATATTCCGAAGAGAATCCTTTTCTGCGCGAACTCATCAGCCGCGGCATCGCCATTTTGATGATGCTGGGTCTGACCCTCGGCGTATTCTCTCAGTCAGCTCTTGCTCGGAATACCTATGTTATCACAGACGGCGACAAGGTCGTTGTGCACACCTCATTCGCGACAGATCCAACGGATGTCCTGCAGGAGCTTGGCATGCCGCTGGGCGAAGCCGATACCGTGACGACCAAGCCGGAGGAGGATGGTGTCTCTGAAATCGTCATCTCCCGCTCCAACGCTGTCACCCTGAACGACCGTGGACAGATCCACGCCATCAGCACCACCGCCAGCACGGTGCGGGAGCTTTTGGCGCAATATGACATCGAGCTGTCCGAAAACCTGGTGCTCTCCACCAGCCCTGACTCCAAGATTTACAACAACATGGAGCTGGAGGTCTCCAGCCTCAGCTATGGCGAGGAGACCGTGGAGCAGCCGATCGCCTGTCAGGAGATCACCTGTGATGTCCCCTGGCTGGAGGCCGGCAAGACCTTCCAGGCCACAGCCGGCAAGGACGGGCTGCAGCAGACTGTCTATGATGTCACCTACGAGGACGGCGAGGCCATCCGCAGGACAGAGAAGCAGACGGTGGTGCTCTCAGAGCCCATCGACCGGGTCACCTATGTGGGCACCGGCGCCTCAGCTGCCAGTGCCACGGACGGCGCGCTTCAGACGCTCACCACGCCCAGCGGCGAGACGCTCACCTATAGCACAAAGCTCTCCTGCGAGGCCACGGCCTACACCTGTGAGGGCTCCAGCTGGAATACAACTGCCACCGGCACCACGGCCCGCGTCGGCTGTATCGCCGTTGATCCCAGCGTCATCGCCCTGGGTACCCAGGTCTATATCGAGACCGCCGACGGCTCTTTCGTCTATGGCTGTGCCACCGCTGAGGACACCGGCGGGGCCATCAAGGGCAACATCGTCGACCTGTACTTTGACACCGAGGACGAGTGCTGGAATTTCGGCCGCCGCGCGGTCAATGTCTACATTCTCGCCTGAGCCGGAAATAAAATTGAAAAACCGCCTTTTGTCTGTTACAATAGCAGCACGAAAGGCGGTTTTTTTGTGAATCTTTGCAACATTCAGCAGATCCGTGCGCTGCTGCAGCGCCACGGGTTCCGCTTCTCCAAGTCCAAGGGACAGAACTTTCTGACCGCAGCCTGGGTCCCGGAGGAGATCTGTACCGGCGCCGGGATCGACGCCCACTGCGGCGTTCTGGAGATCGGGCCCGGTATTGGTCCGCTCACCGATCAGCTCTGCCGGCACGCTGCAAAGGTGGTGGCCGTGGAGGTCGACACCGCGCTGCAGCCCATTTTGGCGGAGACCATGGCGGGCCATGACAATCTGGAGCTCATCTTCGGCGACATTCTGAAGGCGGATCTTCCCGCCCTGGTGCAGTCCAAATTTGCAGGCCTGCGCCCCATGGCCTGCGCCAATCTCCCCTATTACATCACCTCGCCCATTCTGGCCGCGCTGCTGGAGAGCCGTGCGTTCTGCTCTGTGACCGTTATGGTGCAGAAGGAGGTCGCCGAGCGCATCTGCGCCAGCGCCGGGAGCGCCGACTACAGCGCCTTTACCGTGTTCTGCAACTACTATGCCGAGCCGGAGATCCTCTTTTCGGTCCCGCCCGACTGCTTTATCCCCCAGCCCAAGGTCACCTCTGCCGTCATCCAGCTCAAAACCCGCGCCGCGCCGCCCTGTGAGATCACCGACGAGGCGCTCTTCTTCCGTGTCGTGCGTGCCAGCTTTGCCCAGCGCCGCAAGACCCTGGTCAACGGCCTGAGCGCCGCATTCCCCGACGCTTCCAAGGCGGAGCTGGGCCAGATTCTGACAGATTGCGACCTCTCTCCCACCATCCGCGGCGAGCGGCTGGATCTTGCGGGGTTTGCCGCCGTCGCCAACGCCCTGGCCTGCCGGAGAGGGGGCTGAGTATGGCCTATACCACCATTCTGCTGGATGTGGACGACACGCTGCTGGACTTTGCTGCCTGTGAGCGCGCCGCGTTTTGCCTGACCATGCGGCAGCTTCAGATCCCCTGTGACGCGGCCATGGCCCGGCGCTATTCCCAGATCAACCGCCTCTGGTGGGACAGATTCGAGCGGGGCGAGATTGAAAAGCGGGAGATTTTGGCGGGCCGCTATATCCAGCTGGCCGCGGAATTTCATCTGGAGCTGGATCCTGTCGGGGCGGGTAAGCTCTATGCCTCTCATCTGTCCCGGCAGCATGTGCCCATGCCGGACATGCGCTTTGCCCTGGAATACCTCTCCAGCCGATACCGGCTGTATCTCGCCACCAACGCCACCGCAGCCGTGCAGCAGAGCCGCCTGGAGGCGAGCGGCATTCTGCCCTATGTACAGGGCTGCTTTTACTCCGAGACCGCCGGCGCACAAAAGCCGGAGACGGCCTTTTTTTCGTATTGCTTCTCTCAAATCCCCAACTTTGTGCCGCAGCAGGCCCTGATGCTGGGCGACAGTCTGAATTCTGATATTCTGGGCGCCAACCGCGCCGGAATCGACGCATGTTGGATGAATCCCAGGCATTTGCGCCGGCCATCGGGATTGCAAATCGCGTTTGAAATCCATGCGCTGCGGGAGGTGCCAACGGTGCTGTAGCGCAGTCTCTCATACAGGGCGCCTGGGTCACTCCAGGCGCCTTTTGAATTTTGAAGCTATTTTACAAGCCTTTTTCCCGCTCCGGCTGTAAAATGGCCAGGATTGGAGGTGCCAGCATGCGCAACGAAATTCGCACCGCGGTCTATGACAGCACCCTGCGGATCGAGGCCTGCCGCTTTGCCGGCCTCGGCCAGCCCTTTCCTGCCCATTTTCACGACTACTATGTGCTCGGCCTGGTGGAAAGCGGGCAGCGCACACTGGTCTGGCAGCAGCAGACCTATTGTGTCGCGCCCGGCGATCTTCTGATCTTCCACCCAGGGGACAACCATGGGTGCACCCAGTGTGGACAGGCCCCTCTGGACTACCGGAGTCTGCATCTTGAAAAGCCGGCAATGCTGGAGCTGACTGCAGCCGCCACGGGCCGCCGCCAGCTGCCCCACTTTTCTGCGCCGGTCATCCGGGATGAGACTGCCGCCTGTTATCTGCGCTCGGTGCATGGGATGCTGGGGGCGTCCTCCGACGCCATGGAAAAGGAGGAGACGCTGCTTCTGCTCTTGTCCCATCTGATCACAAACTACAGCCAGCCGGCCGCCTCCGCCCCACCTGCCTGCCGGGCCGAGGTGGCGCACGCCTGTGCCTTTTTACAGCAGCATCTGGCCGAGCGTCTGGATCTGGCGCAGGTCTGCCAGGCAGTGGGCCTGAGCAAGTCCACCCTTCTGCGCGCCTTTACGCTGGAAAAGGGCATCACCCCCTACCGCTATCTGGAGTCGCTGCGGATTGATGCAGCCAAACGGCTTTTGGAGCAGGGGCTTACGCCGGTGCAGGCCGCACTGCAGACGGGATTCTCCGATCAGAGCCACTTCACCCACTATTTCCGCCGCTTCCTGGGGCTCTCCCCCGGCGCGTACCGGGACATCTTTCGCTCGCACCAAACAGGAGGTTTCGACCATGCACCCTGACCGCAAAACCGCCGGCCATCTGGCCGCGCTGCTCACCATTCTAATTTGGGGCACCACTTTCATCTCCACCAAGGTGCTGCTCACCCAGTTTCAGCCGGTGGAAATTCTGTTTTTCCGGTTTCTGCTGGGATTGGCCGCACTGCTGCTCGTCTATCCCCACAGGCTCCGGAATACCACCTGGCGGCAGGAGCTGACCTTTGCCGCTGCCGGGCTGAGTGGGGTCTGTCTGTACTATCTGCTGGAGAACATCGCACTCACCTATACGCTTGCCGCCAATGTCAGCGTCATGGTGGCGCTCTCGCCCTTTTTTACTGCGCTATTCACCCATCTCTTTCTGAAAGATGAGGACCGGCTCCGCGTGAATTTTCTTCTGGGCTTTGTGCTGGCCATCACCGGAATCTGTCTCATCAGCTTCAGCGGCGCCAGGCTGGCGCTCAATCCCCTGGGAGATCTGCTGGCCGTCGCCGCCGCGATTGTCTGGGCCTGCTACGCCGTTTTGACGCGGAAGATCGGCGGCTATGGGTATCACACCATTCTCGTCACCCGGCGCATCTTCTGTTACGGACTTTTGTTCATGCTCCCGGCTCTGCTTCTGTTTGACTTCCGCCTGGACCACCTCACGCGCCTGGCCGACCCGGTCTGTCTGGCAAATCTGCTCTTTCTGGGCCTGGGCGCCTCTGCACTCTGCTTTGTCACCTGGAACTTTGCCGTCAGGCAGCTGGGCGCCGTCAGGACCAGCGTCTACATCTACATGGTGCCTGTCATCACGCTCATCACCTCTGTGCTGATTTTGCAGGAGCCCGTGACGCCCCTCTCCTGTCTGGGGATGCTTCTGACGCTGGCAGGATTGGGCCTGTCGGAGCGAACCGGCCTGCGCCGCAGCGCAGCAGAAAACTCCAAATAAAATGAGGCAGCTGCCCTGCAGCTGCCTCTTGCTATGTCAGGCGGACCGGCACCCGCCCGGTGATCTTCAGTGTGTTCGGCGTCACATGACACTTCACCGCCAGCACCTGCACCCCTACCGCCGCGGCCTGCTCCAGCGCCGCAGCAAAGTGCGGATCCTGCCGCCAGTTGGGCCGAAACAGTTCAATGCGCTCCATCTGAATGACGAAGAGTACGCAGGCGTCTACTCCCTGCTCTTTCAGCTGCTGCAGGTGCCGTACATGGCGCGCGCCGCGGGCCGTCGGCGCGTCCGGAAAGCGCGCAACGCCATCCTCCTCCAGCGTCACACCCTTGACCTCTACAAACATCGGCCCCTGCGGCATCTGGAGCAGAAAATCAAACCGGGATTGCCCCTGACGCACCTCCCGCTGCAGCTGCAGGGGCACTGCTCCCAGGCCCCCTTCCGCCAGCCATTCCGCCGCCACAGTGTTTGGCGCCTGGGAGTCCACATTCACCACCTGCCCCTGCTTTTCCACCGCGATGAGCGAATAGGCCGTCTTCCGCATAGGATTGGAATGATGCTGGCACCAGACCGTGACGCCCGGCTGCAGCAGCTCACGGCATCGTCCCGTATTCCTGACATGGCACATCACCCGCTGTCCTGCCAGCTCTACTTCCGCAATAAACCGGTTGGGGCGGCAGCAGAACACCATTGTGTCTCCTCTTTTCGTACAGATTACCTTAATTTTATCAAATTTTGCAGGATTTCTGCAACGATTTTCCAATCTTTTAAAAACTTTGCAATCGTTATTGCAAAAACTTCACGATTTCGCTATGATGGAACCAGATCTAAATTTAGCAGCCAGTGTAAGCTGCGGGAGGCTAGACTATGTCCACAAATACCACCGTCCGTGTATGGACCGAAGAAATGGCCGCAATTACCAAACCGGATTGCATCGAATGGATCACCGGTGAGGAATCCCAGTTGGAAAAGCTCCGCCGGATGGCGCTTTCCACCGGAGAACTCATCGAGTTGAACCAGGAGAAGCTGCCCGGCTGCTATTTACACCGCTCCGACCCCAGCGATGTCGCCCGTGTAGAGAGCCGCACCTTTATCTGCTCAAAGCGGCAGGAGGACGCAGGCCCCACCAACAACTGGATGGATCCGCAGCAGATGTATGACAAGCTCTACAAGCTGTATGATGGCTCCATGAAGGGCCGGACCATGTACGCCATTCCCTATTCCATGAGTATTGTCGGTTCCCCCTTTGCCAAATACGGCATTGAATTGACCGACTCCATCTATGTGGTGCTCAATATGGCCATTATGACCCGCGTCGGCAACGAGGTGCTCGAGCGCATCGGCGAGGCCACCGACTTTATCCGCGGCCTGCACTCCACGGGCACGCTGGATCCGGAGGAGCGCTATATTGTCCAGTTCCCGGAGGACAACACGATCATGTCCATCAACTCCGGCTATGGCGGCAATGTGCTGCAGGGCAAGAAGTGCTTTGCACTGCGCATCGCCT
Organism: Clostridiales bacterium; assembly: GCA_019421975.1. Taxonomy (GTDB): domain Bacteria; phylum Bacillota; class Clostridia; order Oscillospirales; family Oscillospiraceae; genus CAKTFW01. The sequence continues at coordinate 7,495 of JAHZEE010000060.1, forward strand.
CGTGCCTCGGCCGCGACGAGGGCTGGCTGGCCGAACACATGCTGATTTTGGGCATCGAAAATCCGCAGGGCGAAACGAAGTATGTCTGCGCCGCGTTCCCCTCTGCCTGCGGCAAGACCAACCTCGCCATGCTGATCCCGCCGGAGGGTTACCGCATCAAGGGCTATAAGACCTGGTGTGTGGGTGATGATATCGCCTGGCTGCGCATCGGCCCCGACGGCAGGCTCTGGGCCGTGAATCCGGAGAACGGCTTCTTTGGTGTCGCTCCTGGCACCTCTGAAAAGTCCAACCCCAACGCCCTGGCCGCCACGCGGAAAAATACCATTTTCACCAATGTGGTGCGCAATCTCGACGACAACACCGTCTGGTGGGAGGGTATGACCAAGATCCCGCCCCAGCATGCGGAGAACTGGAAGGGCGAGCCGTGGGATTCCTCTGACGGCAGCAAGGGCGCCCATCCCAATTCCCGCTTTACCGCACCGGCCAAAAACTGCCCGTGCATCTCCCCCAAATTCGACGATCCGCAGGGCGTGCCCATCTCCGCCATCGTCTTCGGCGGCCGCCGGGCCAAAACCGCGCCTCTGGTCTATCAGTCCCGCGACTGGCAGCACGGCGTCTTTGTCGGCTCCATCATGGCCTCTGAGACCACGGCCGCAGCCGCAGGTCAGGTGGGTGTGGTCCGCCGTGACCCCATGGCGATGCTCCCCTTCTGCGGCTACCACATGGCAGACTACTGGCAGCACTGGCTGGACATGGGGGAGCGAATCCCCAACAAGCCGAAGATCTTCAATGTCAACTGGTTCCGCACCGACGACGAGGGCAACTTCCTGTGGCCGGGCTTTGGGGACAATCTGCGGGTTCTGGAGTGGATCCTGAACCGCTGCGACGGCACCGCCGATGCCCAGCAGACGGCCATCGGCGAGCTGCCCAAGCCGGAGGACATCAATCTGGAGGGCACCGATGTCAGCGTCGATACGCTTCGCTCCCTGCTGACCGTCGATCCGGCGCTCTGGAAAGAGGAGGCCGCCGGAATTGAGGAATTCTATCAGAAGTTTGGCGACAAGCTTCCGCAGGCGCTCCGTGACGAGCTCAACCGGCTGGAGGCCAATTTAAATTGCTGATTTTGAGCGGCCGCTCCGGCAGACAGTTGCCAGAGCGGCCGCTTCTCCACAAAATCCTGTAAATTTCAAAATATTGCTTGACAAATGGCGTGGTTTCTGTATAATAGTTCATGCGTTAAGCGTAGATAGGGGATTTGTGTAACGGTAGCACACCGGACTCTGACTCCGTTTGCGGGGGTT
>JAHZEE010000061.1:0-7561 GCA_019421975.1 Clostridiales bacterium
AGCGGAACCAGTATATGGTGGACTGTGCGGATGTGGTACTGGCGGTGTGGAATGGGGAGCCAAGCGGAACCGGACAGACGGTGTGGTATGCGAAGGAGAAGGGGAAGCTTGTTTGGAGGATTGACCCTGCGACTTTGGGGATGGAGTTTTAGAATAGCGAGGCCCACCTGCTATGAAAGCAGGTGGGCCTTTTCGTATATGGCGGTGCGGAAACACCTCTCAGTCAGCTAACGCTGACAGCTCCCCTCAAGGGGAGCCTCTTTTTGTGGGGGTGCGGCGCGGGGCGGGAGGCTCCCCCTGGAGGGGGAGCTGGCGCCGATAGGCGACTGAGAGGGGGAAAGTGTCCAATCCTTACTGCGCGCTCCCCCATTCTGTCCGCCTTTCGCTTGAGTTTCCCTTTTTAATCTGTTATGATTTAGGTAATCTGGCCGCGGAGGTGGAGAAGATGGCAAAGGACATGACGGTCGGCTCACCGGCCAGGGCCATGCTGCTTTTCACACTGCCCATGGTCGCCGGCAATCTGTTTCAGCAGATGTACAATGTGGCAGACTCCGTCATCGTCGGCAACTTTGTCGGCGCAGATGCGCTGGGCGCCGTGGGTGTGACCTCCTCTGTGACCTTTCTGTTCGTGGCGCTGGCCACCGGCGCGTCGCTGGGCGCCTCGGTCGTGATCTCCCAGCTCTACGGCGCCAAGGAGATCCAGCGGATGCAGATCGCCATCGTCACGACGCTCTGGAGTGTGCTGGTGCTGGCCCTGGTGCTGATGGGGCTTGGACTGGCCCTCTGCACCTGGCTGCTGCGCGCGCTCTCCACACCGCCGGAGGCCTTCGCCGACGCAGAGGCCTACCTGCGGATCTATCTGTACGGCACCTTGTTCCTGTTCTATTACAACGGATTCAACGCGGTCTATCACGCATTGGGAGATTCCAAGACGCCGCTGCTGTTTTTGATTTTCTCCAGTGTGCTCAATGTGGGGCTGGATCTCTATATGGTCATCGTGCTGCAGATGGGGGTGGCCGGCGCGGCGTGGGCCACGGTGATCTCCCAGGCTCTGGCCGCAGCTCTGAGCGGACTGGTGTTGCGGCGCCGGCTGCGCCAGGCTCAGATCAACCTGCAGGGCGCGCGATTTGACCGCCACTGCCTTGTCATGCTCGGCCGGAGCGCTGTGCCCTCCACCATCCAGCAGTCCATTGTCTCGCTGGGGACGCTTTTGGTGCAGTCGGTCATCAACTCGTTCGGCGTGGTGGTGCTGAGCGGCTGCTCTGCCGCCTCCAAGGTGGACAACATCGCCATGACCCCCATCGCCAATGTGGCAAACGCCATGGGCAATTACACGGCGCAGAACATGGGCGCCAAAAAGCCTGAACGCATCCCGGCCGGCCTGCGGGCCGGAATTCTCATCAATCTCGGCATTGTGCTGGTCATCTTCTGTATTTTGCAGCTCTTTCCCGCGCAGCTGGTCGGCGCGTTTGTGGACACCGATCTCACCGACCCGGAGGTCATCTCCGTGGGCGTGACCTATCTGCGGATCTTCTCCTGTATCAACATTCTGTTTGCCCTGATGACCATTCTCAACGGCGTGCTCAAGGGCGCAGGGGATCTGCGGTGGTTTTTATTCATCACGGTGCTCAATCTGGGGGTACGCGTTGTGGCGGCATTTTTGCTGGCCGCCCCCCTCGGGTGGACCGCAGTCTGCTGGTCCCAGCTCATCGGGTGGCTGTCCGGTCTGGCGGTCGTGCTGCCCCGCTACTGCTCTGGAAGGTGGAGGCAGAAATCTCTGATCTCCTGAATATCAACAAATCTTTGGAGGTGCGATCATGATTGGAATTCTCACTGCAATCGAGATGGAGGCCGCGTCCATCTCTGCACAATTGGAGCGGGCTGAGGCCGGATGCTGCGGCCCGCTGCGCTGCCGGCACGGATACCTGGGCGGCCAGGAGGTCGTTCTGGCGCTGTGCGGCATCGGCAAGGTCAACGCGGCCCTGCACACCCAGATGCTCATTGACCAATACGGGGTCGACCGGCTGCTGCACACCGGTGTGGCCGGCGCCGTCGCCCCGGCGGTCAAGCCCATGGATCTGGTCATCGGGCGCACCCTGTGCTATCACGATGTCCCGGCCGAACTTCAAAAGCTGATGACCCCCTCCCAGCTGTTCTATGAGTCCAGCACTGCTCTGGTGGAGGCGGCGCATGCGGCGGCGGGTTCCTGCCACATCGGCACCATCGCCACCGGAGATCAGTTTATCTCCAATGCGCAGGCCAAGCAGGAGATCCATCTGCGCACCGGCGCGCTCTGCGTCGACATGGAGAGCGCCGCCGTGGCCCAGGCAGCCTGGCTCGCCAAGGTGCCCTTTGTGGTGCTGCGCTGTATCTCAGATCTCGCAAATGCCGAAGCCGATGCGGACTTCCAGCAGCAGGGCTCCCAGGCTGCAGAGCGGGCGGCCCAGGTGATCTGCCGGATGGTCTTGGCCATGTAGCGGCCTTGAGTCGGGAGGATCCCATGGCAAATCTGAAGCGGCTTTTCTTCTATTTTATTTTATACTCCATGCTCGGCTGGTGTTATGAGGTCTTTCTGGAGGTCGTCGTCTACCGGTGGGGCTTTACCAACCGGGGCGTCCTCTTTGGGCCCTACTGCCCGGTCTACGGATTCGGCGCCCTGCTGTTTTTGCTGCTGTTCTCCAGGCTCAAACGGCGCGGGATCCATCTGGGCCCTGTGCCCATCACCCCGGTTGTGCTCTTTCTGGGCTGCATGGTTTCGGCCACGCTGCTGGAGCTTGCCACCTCGTATCTGCTGGAGTTTGCCACTGGCAGTTGGCCGTGGCAGACCTATGTGGACTACAAATATAACTTTCAGGGGCGCATCGCCCTGTCGCCCTCGGTCCGGTTCGGATTGGGCGGCGTGGTGTTTCTGTATCTGGTCCAGCCGCTGTTTGAAAAGCTGGCAGACCGGCTGGGGCCGCGCAGGCTGAGCGTGATCACGGGCGGCTTGGCCATCCTTCTCGCCGCCGACCTTCTGTGCACCCTCCTCTTCCGCCATTAAAAAAGTGCGCCGGACAAGCTGTCCGGCGCACAAATTTTATTCTGCCAGATAGGCTCGCAGGGCCTGCATCTGTGCCATCGTCTCCCCATATCCCTGCTGGTACATCTGCTTCAGATGTACGGGGTCAGACTCCGTCCGGTGCCAACCGGCGGTGCTTTGCGGCGCAATCAGAAATGCCCGCCCCTCCCGCTCCAGCTCAAACAGCGCCGCGCGGTTTTCATTGTAGGCGCGCGTCCGTCCGCGCAGGGCCGCGGCAAAGGCCGGATAGCGGCGGTAGCGCAAGGCCGCAAGCTCCAGCGCCTTTTCCTCTTTTTTTATGTAGCTCCGCTCACGGGTGAGCACCACGATCAGGCGGTCACAGCCGTCCTGCATCGCCCGCTCCGCCGGGACCGGGTCCACAATGCCGCCGTCCATGTACAGCCCGCCGTCCAGCCCCACCGGCTGGAACAGCAGCGGCAGCGCGCAGGAGGCGATCAGCGTCTGCCAGGTGCGGTCGTCGGCCGGGACGGTCTTATAGCAGGCCTGCCCCGTCCGCATATCGGTCAGCACCGCCACGGTCTGGTCGGCGTGGGGCGCGTAGGCCGCGTAGTCAAACGGCAAAAGGCGGTTGGGAATCTCATCAAACACAAATTTTAAATTGTAAAGGCAGCGGTTTTTCGGATCCAGCAGGTGCCGCTTCCCCATGTACTGCTTGGTGGGCAGATACTGCAGCGCGATCTTCAGGCTCCGCCCCGGCTGACGCGATACATAGGACACCCCGTTTGCGATCCCGGCCGACGCCCCGATGACATAGTCGGCCCAGATCTGCTGCTCCATCAGCGCGTCCATCACCCCGACGGAAAAATAGCCGCGGCTGGCGCCGCCCTCCAATACAAGTCCCAGTTTCATCTTAATGCCTCCCAACCGTGGAATAAAGCCGGGCGGCAGAGCGCCGCCCGGCAGGTGTTACAGCTCTGTGAGGACCGGAAGAATCATCGGATTCCGCTTGGTCTTTTTATACAGGTAGCTGGACAGATCGCCCTTGATGCTGGCCTTGATGGACGACCAGTCGGTGATACCGCCGTCCTGGCAGCGGGCCAGCGCGCGGGTGGCCACCTGGCGCAGTTCGTCCATCAGGTTCTCCGACTCCTTCACATAGACGAAGCCACGGGTGATGATGTCGGGCCCCGTGATGATGGAGCCGTCCTCGGCCGACAGGTTGGTCACCACCACGATCATGCCATCCTGGGCCAGGTGCTTGCGGTCGCGCATGACCACGCTTCCCACATCTCCCACGCCGATGCCGTCGACCAAGACCTTGCCGGCCGGCACAGTCCCGGTCAGCTTGCAGCTGCGGGGCGTGAGCTCCACAACCCGGCCCACATCGGTTATCACAATGTTTTTCGGGCTCATGCCCATCTCCTGGGCCAGCTTGGCGTGGATCTGCAGATGGCGCTGCTCGCCGTGAATCGGGATGAAGAACTTGGGATTCACCAGCGCGTGCATGATCTTGAGCTCCTCCTGGCAGGCGTGGCCGGAGGCGTGCAGCCCCTCCAGGGAGCCATAGACCACCTCGGCCCCCTTGCGGTAGAGCTCGTCGATGACCTTGCTCACGGACTTCTCGTTGCCGGGAATGGCGGAGGCGGAGATGATAATGCGGTCGCCCGCCTGAATCTCAATCTGCTTGTGCCCGGTGAAAGCCATGCGGTACAGCGCCGACATATTTTCGCCCTGGGAGCCGGTGGACACAATGACCACCTTGTTCTTGGGCAGTCCCTTGACGGCGTTGAGATCCACCAGGGTGTTGGGCGGCACCTTGATGTAGCCCAGCTCCGTGGAGACCTTCAGAATGTTCTCCATGCTGCGCCCCGTGACGGCGACCTTCCGGCCGCACTTGTGGGCCACGGTCAAAATGGCCTGGAGCCGGTGGGCGTTGGAGGCGAAGGTCGTGACGATGATCCGCTCCGGGCAGTCCTTGAACAGCCGCTCAAAGCTCTTTGCCACGGTGCGCTCCGAGACGGTATAGCCCTGCCGCTCCACATTGGTGGACTCGCACAGCAGCGCCAGCACCCCCTCCTTTCCCAGCTCGCCGAGGCGCGCCAGATCGATCATGCCGCCCTCTGTGGGCGTGGGGTCAATCTTGAAGTCGCCTGTCATGAGCACGGTGCCAACCGGCGTGCGGATGGCAAAGGCGACGGCGTCTGCGATGGAGTGGTTCACATGGATGAACTCCACCTGGAAGCAGCCGGCTTTTACGGTTTCGCCGGCCTCGTGGGTGCGGAGCTTCACCTTGCTCAGAAGGCCATGCTCCTCCAGTTTGAGCTTCGCCAGGCACATGGTCAGACGGGTGGCATGCACCGGCGCCTTGATCTGCCGCAGCACATACGGCAGAGAGCCGATGTGGTCCTCATGGCCGTGGGTCAGGAAAATGCCGCGGATTTTGCTCTGGTTCTGCTCGAGATAGGTCACATCCGGAATCACCAGATCGATGCCGTACATGTCGTCCTCCGGAAAGCCCAGACCGCAGTCCACCACGATGATGTCGTTTCCATACTCCAGCACGGTGATGTTCTTGCCGATCTCATTGAGGCCGCCGAGGGAAATAATCTTCAGTTTTTCTGCCAAATAATTCACTTCTCCTTGTCTTACGCTCAGGCAGCACCCAGGTCATAGCAAAGCTAAACGGGCAGCGGATGCTGTCTGTTCTGTCAATTTATGGGTTGGAAATTTGGCGGATGTGTGCAACTCTCTCTGCGGTCTGTGCCGAACTGGACCCCGTATCGCCCGTTCCTGCAAAATCCGCTTGGCATCTGCCAGTTTCCAAATCTATTGCGATGTACGAAGCGTACACAATGCACCATGAAAGCGGCCATCTGATTGGCCTGTTATAGTTTAGTATATCACACTTCTGCAAGAAAGTATACATAAAATTTCCAAGCCGGATTTTAAGGGGCATTGCCGCTGCTTCTCCCGAATTTTCGGGACCTCTTTTGCCGGACCTCTTGAGATTAGAGTGAAACTCTGATATAATGAATCGACTGACACACCGAGGATAAAACATCGAAAGACTTATGCCGGTGCACCCCGCATCGGCAGAGGGGGAGGACGCGCTTGAACAAGAAGCTTGCCCGCCTGCTGGAACCAAGCATGGCGCTGTATTTTGTCGTTTTGGTGGCGCTGGCCGCAGTGGCAGCGCTGCTGGAACAGTATTACCTGGCCGGCTTGGAGCTCACTCTGACTGTCATCTTGTTCATCTACTTCCGCTACAACACCGCGCGGCGGAAAAAGATGCTTTTAAACTACATCCAGAATACTGCCAACACGGTGGACACCGCCTCCAACGGCACGCTGGACATGCCGCTGCCCATGGCGCTGCTCAACATTTCCTCCGGCGAGATCGTCTGGGGGAACCCCCTGTTTTCGCAGATCACAGGCAGCCACGACGCGCTGTTCAGCCAGAAAATCTCGGATCTATTTCCGTCCCTGTCGCTGCTGTGGCTGATCGACGGCAAGCCCGAGGCGCCGGAGGAGCTGCTCTTCAATGGCCGCCGCTACCGGGTCATGGGCAATCTGATCCACGCCTCCGACAGCGGCAGCGCCCCGGCGCTTTTGGGCTCCATCTATCTGCTGGACCTCACAGACCTCTACCGGATCCGCGATGAATACAACGCCTCGCGGCCTGTGGTCGCGGTGATTTTGGTGGACAACTACGACGAGCTCACCAACAATCTGCCGGACAACATCGTCTCCACCCTGATCGCCTCCATCGACACCCGGCTCAACGAGTGGTCCGACGGCCGCGGCGGAATTCTCCGACGGGTGGAACGGAATCGGTATTTCTATGTGTTTGAGGCGCGCTATCTCACCGATCTGATCGAGGAGAAGTTCTCCATTCTCGAGAGCATCCGCAGCGTCACGACGCCCAGCGGCGTGTCGGCCACACTCTCCATCGGCATCGGCAAGGACGGCGCTTCATTCCAGGAGAACTATGAGTACGCCGCACTCTCCATTGAGACGGCGCTGGCCCGCGGCGGCGACCAGGCCGTCATCAAGGACCGCTACAATTTTTCGTTCTTCGGCGGCCGGTCCAAGGAGGCCGAGCGCCAGACCCGTGTCCGTTCGCGCGTGGTGGCAAACTCTCTGACCGAGCTCATCAGCAAGTCCAGCTCCATCTTTATCATGGGGCACAAAAACGCCGATCTGGATGCGGTCGGCGCAGCGGTGGGCGTGCAGTGTATTTGCCGCAAGCTGGGCAAGCATGCCAATATCGTGCTGGATCTGGAGCACAACATGGCCATGTCGCTGATCGAAAAGCTGCAGCAGGCGCCGGAATACGAGGGCTGCTTCATCTCCGGTCAGGAGGCCCTGCTGCGGGCCGACAGCGACAGCCTGCTCGTGGTGGTGGACACCAACCGCCCCGACCAGGTGGAGGCGCTGGAGCTGCTCGAGTCCATCAGCCGCATCACCGTCATCGACCACCACCGCAGGGCGGCGGACTACATTCAAAATGTGCTGCTCAACCTCCATGAGCCCTTCGCCTCC
>JAHZEE010000061.1:7571-8760 GCA_019421975.1 Clostridiales bacterium
GGCGGAATCCGAGGCACTGCTGGCCGGCATTGTGCTGGATACCAAGCACTTCAGCGTCCGCACCGGCGGGCGCACCTTTGAGGCGGCGGCCTTTTTGCGGCGCACCGGCGCCGACACCGTCGATGTCAAAAAGATGTTCCAGTCCAATCTGGACGACACGCTCTCCAAATACAAGATCATTCAGGCTGCGCGGCTCTACCGCGGCGACATTGCCATCTCCGCGCTGGACTATACCACCTCCCGTCCCCTGGCCTCCCAGGCGGCAGATGAGCTGCTCAATGTCTCCGGGATTCTGACCTCGTTTGTGCTGTATCCAGACGGAGACCGGGTTGTCATCTGCGCCCGCTCCATCGGCGATGTCAATGTCCAGGTGGTCCTGGAGCCCCTTGGCGGCGGCGGCAACGCCGCGACGGCCGGCGCGCAGGTCTCGGGCAAATCGCCCCATCAGGTGCTGATGGAGCTGGTGGCCTCAATTGATAAATTTTACGAAGGTTAGGAGGACCTCTTATATGAAAGTCATTTTACAGCAAGATGTCAAAGGCAAGGGAAAAAAGGGCCAGATGATTGAAGTTTCCGACGGATACGCCCGGAACTTCCTGCTGCCCAAGAAGCTGGCGCGGGAGGCCACGGCGGACCATGTCAACACCATGCGCATGAACGACAAGGCCACCGCGGAGCGGCAGGCCAAGGAGAAGGCGGAGGCCATCGCCCTGCGCGACAAGCTCAGAGACACCGTTGTCACCGTGGCCGCGAAGGGCGGCGGCGCCGGGCGCCTGTTCGGCGCTGTCACCAGCGCCGAGGTGGCCGAGGCCCTGTCCGCCCAGACAGGCATTGCGGTTGACAAGCGCAAAATCGTCATGGAGGATCCCATCAAAACGGTGGGGACCTACACACTGAAGCTCAAGCTCGGCTACGAGATCACCGCGGATCTCAGAGTCCAGATCCAGGAGATCTGATTCAGCAGGAATCGGAGAGGAGGCGAAGAAGATGGAGGAGCTTTTGACCCAGCAGGCGCCCCACTCTGTGGAGGCGGAACAGTCCGTGCTGGGATCCATGCTCATCGACAGCCGCTGCGTCGGCGATGTGGTGGGCATCCTCAAGCCGGAGGACTTCTACCTGTCCCAGAACCGGGACATCTATGAGACCATCTACTCCATGTTCAACTTCTCTGAGACCATCGACCCCGTCA
>JAHZEE010000062.1:0-1415 GCA_019421975.1 Clostridiales bacterium
ATCCTTCATTTTAAAAAAGCCATGGCGGTCTTTGCAAAAGACCGCCATGGCTTTCTTGATTCTTTTCTTGATATTGGTCAGACCTCAAACATCAGATCACCGTAGGTGGGCACCGGCCAGATATCCTTATCGACCAGCAGCTCCATCTCGTCCACCGTCTGACGCAGCTCGTTCATCACCGGCACCACCTCGTCGTGGAACAGGTTGGCCACAGTACCTGCATCCTCCGGCTCATTGGCCCGCCCTACCGCCGCAATCAGGGCCTCCTCGGCCTGCTTTGCCTGCTTGAGCAGGCCGCTGACCTGCACCAGCAGCTCCCGCTGGACCGACACATCCGCCTCCTGGCTGACCTGGGTGACCGCACCAATCGAGTTTGCCAGGCGGGTGGTATAGGTGATGGCTGCCGGAATATAGTGTTTGCCCGCCATATGGATCATGGTCTGCGCTTCAATGTTGAGCGCTTTGGCGTAGGTCTCATACATGATCTCGGCATGGGACTCCAGCTCCGACTGGGTGTAGATGCCAAACCGCTCAAACAGGCGCACCGCCTTCTGGGTGGTGAGCATCGGCACCGCATCGACCAGGGAGGGCAGGTTGGGCAGGCCCCGGCGCGCCGCCTCCTGCACCCAGGCCTCGGAGTAGCCGTCGCCGTTGAAGATGACCCGCTGATGGGCCTTGATGGTGTAGACGATGTACTGCTTGCAGGCCTCCTCAAAGTTGGATGCCCCCTCCAGTTCGTCCGCTGCCTCACAGAAGGCCTCGGCCGCTATGGCGTTGAGCACCGTATTGGACTCCGCAATGGAGTCGGACGAGCCGACCATGCGGAATTCAAACTTGTTGCCGGTAAAGGCGAAGGGAGAGGTCCGGTTGCGGTCTGTGGCGTCCTTTTTAAAGACCTGCACCGTGGACACACCGGTCTCCATCCGACCGCCCTCCATGTGGCGCGAGGCCATACTGCCGTTGACAATCTCATCGACAATGGCCTCCAGCTGGTCTCCCAAAAAGACCGAGATAATGGCCGGCGGGGCCTCATTGGCGCCCAGGCGGTGTTCGTTGCCCACATCCGAGGCGGCCGCGCGCAGCAGATCCGCGTGGTTGTCCACGGCCTTCAGGATGCAGGCCAGGATCAGCAGAAACTGCAGGTTCTCCTCCGGCTTGTCGCCGGGGTCAAACAGGTTTTTGCCCGTGTCGGTGCCGATGGACCAGTTGTTGTGCTTGCCAGAGCCATTGACGCCCGCATAGGGCTTCTCATGCAGCAGGCACACCAGGCCGTGGCGGGTGGCGACCCGCTTCATGGTCTCCATGGCCAGCTGGTTCTGATCCACCGCAACATTGGCTGTGGTGAAAATGGGGGCCATCTCGTGCTGGGCGGGGGCCACCTCGTTGTGCTGCGTGGTGGCTGGAATGCCCCGCTT
>JAHZEE010000062.1:1425-8752 GCA_019421975.1 Clostridiales bacterium
GAGGTCCTGCATAAAGGCGCCCACACGCTCGCGGATGACGCCGAAATACTGATCGTCCATCTCCTGTCCCTTGGGCGCAGGCGCGCCAAACAGGGTCCGCCCGGTGTAGATGAGGTCCCGGCGCTGTAAGTACTTGTCGCGGTCCACCAGGAAATACTCCTGCTCCGGCCCCACATAGGCCGTCACCTTGGCAGACTGCTGGTCCCCGAACAGCCGCACAATCCGCAGCGCCTGGTCAGAGAGCGCCTGCATGGAGCGCAGCAGCGGCGTTTTGGTGTCCAGCGCCTCGCCGGTATAGGAGATGAAAATGGTCGGGATGCACAGAATGATGCCGGCCGACTGCTCTTTCAAGAAGGCGGGGGAGCTCATATCCCATGCGGTGTAGCCGCGGGCATAGGCGGTCTCCCGCAGGCCGCCGGAGGGAAACGATGAGGCGTCCGACTCCCCCATGATGAGCTGCTTGCCTGTGAGCTGCAGCAGGGTCTTCCCATCCACCGGCGCGGTGATAAAGGCGTCGTGTTTTTCCGCCGTGACGCCTGTGAGCGGTTGAAACCAGTGGCTGTAGTGGGTGGCGCCCTTCTCCAGCGCCCACTCCTTCATGGCATTGGCCACACAGTCGGCCGTCTCCATGGAGATCTGGCCGCCGTTCTCCATGACATGCAGCACCTCTGCAAATACCTTTTTGGGCAAGCGCTCCCGCATCACTGATACGCTGAACACATTCGTTCCAAAAATCTCGGAGATGTTCATTTCATATCGTTCCTTTCCATATTCTGTCCAACAAGACAGAACGGCATCCACCCACTTGCGGACACCGTTGTCAATTCTCACTATTTAAAACGGATCCCCCGGTTTTTCCAGCTTAACACAGATAGCATAGCGTAATCGCCGGAAAAAAGCAAGAATTTTTTCCCGCACACGGCGCAGCTACTCCAGTGCCAGGCCCAAATAGCCGGCCTGATCCAGGTCTCTGCGCCAGGTGCGCAGCATTCCAAATGGCTGCCCGGTCCCCGGAGTGCAGATCCGATAGGTCTGCGCCGGGTACAATTGCGCGATCTGTGCCACCGCCCGGCGCTGCAGCTCCGGCGGCGCCAGCAGCTCCGGCACATAGCATATTCCCTCCGTCCCGTTTACCACCGCGCAGGCCGTCTGTCCGGCAATCTGCATCTGCAGCAGCGCGCCGCCGGACTCCGCCGCAGACACCTGCTGAAATTCCAGATAGGCCGCGGGCAGATGAATGTGGGACTGGCCCGCCAGGAGCTGTTCCCGCAGCGCGCCATAGGCCCTCGCGTCGATCTGCACGGTTCGGTCCGCCGGATCCAAAGCGGCCGGCGCGGACAGCTGCCGCTCCGTACGGCTCGACCAGTCCCGGTATCCTCTGGCCCGGTAGAAATCCCGCAGGGACGGCTCGCCCGGCACCAGCAGCAGTCCTTCGGCGCCGCGCTGCGCCGCCAAAACGGCCGTCTGCTCCAGCAGCGCCGTCGCCAGCCCCGCACCGGAACACTCCGGCAGGGTTGCCACAGCATACAGATACCACAGCTGGGTCTGCCCTTGTCCCCAGAGCCAGCGCACGGGGAAGATGGACGCCATGGCCGCCAGCTTCCCACACTGGCGCAGCACAAAGATCCGCTCAGGCGCAAAGCAGGTGTCCCAAAATGCGCCTATGAGCTTCTCTGAATCTCCAAAGGCGCGCTGCCACAGCGATACAACCTGCGGCCGCTCTGCCGCTGTGGCCCAGCCAAACTCCCGCATCTCACGCCTCCTTCCAGCCGGCATGGTACTTCTCGATCATCAGAGCCGGACGGTAGGACTCCTTGGCCTTCCGCAGACCCGGCAGACCCATGTCATCCTCCCGGTTCAAATAGCGCACCTGGGGATAGCGCGCCTGAATCCAGCGGGCAAACTCCCGGTTTACAATGGTATAGGCCCCTTGGATCTCGCCGTCCGCCTTTTCAAAGTGGACATCATAGAGGGCCGGCCCCATCCGTTTTCCCATGGTAAAGGCGACCGGGCCGTCCCGGGTGACAATCATCAGTCCCTCCAGCCCCAGCGCCTCAAAATTCTCTATGGCCACCGCCACAGCCGTGTCCTCCTGCAGCGGCGCCTGCTCCCGCTCCGCCTGCCAGACGCGCTCTATCTCCACACAGCTTTTGAGATTGTCCGCATTCAGCTCCACCGCCTGCCACTCCGGGTACTGCTCGACAAACCGGTTGATGTGATTTCGCTTTGCCTGCAGCTTCTTCCCCTGCAGCGTGGCCAGGCGCTCAATTTCGTAGACATAGTCAAATCCGTCCCGGTCCGCTGAAAAGTCGAATTTTCCCGGATACCACTGCTCCAGCTCGTCCATCTGCCGGGCGGTCAGACCGATCAGCTCCAGCCGCTCGCCCCGCGCTGCGGCATCCTCCACCAGTGCCTGCACCGCCTGCTGCGGCTCTCCCAGGCCAGAGGGAAATAGATGGTACACCGCTTTCGGCTGCGTGTAGCGCAGCAGCACAAAGTCCTTCCACCGGGCAATGCTCTGGCCATAGGTCTTCTGCCAGACAAAGATATTGGTAACATTGTTTTCACACCCCCACTTGCCGGAGGCGAAGAGCAGCGGCTCTGCCCAGGTCCGGTCTGAAAGCCGGGGGGGTCGATAGTCGATCATCTTGTTTGCAACTCCTAGTCTTTTACTATCATTTTGCCTATTCTGTCTATTTTATCGCGCGGCCGCGCACTTGTCAATTGCGAGATCACGCCCTTGTATCACGGCCCCGCCTGTGTTAGTATAGACAGAAGTTGATTCCAGCCAATCCATCAGATGGGCAGAAGGGAGAACAGACGGAGCTGAAATTTTTGGATGCGCGCTCCCACCGGCAGGAAATCCGGCGGCTCTATACCACCGCTTTTCCAAGGCAGGAGCGGGCGCCCTTGGCATTTCTCTTTCACCGGGCCAAACGGGGAAAGGCGGATTTTCAGGCTGTTTTCGATGGTGAAACCTTTGTCGGTCTGACCTTGGTCGCCGGGACAAACGACATTGTAACGCTGATGTTCTTTGCCATTGAGGACGCTGTGCGCGGCAGGGGCTATGGAAGCCGGATCCTGCGTGCTGTACAGCAGAAATATCATGGAAAAAGGTTGTTTCTCAACATAGAGCCGCTGGATCCGGCGGCCCCCAACTATGCACAGCGCGTGAAGCGAAAGGCGTTTTATCTCCGAAACGGCTTTGAGGATCTGCAGTATACCGTCCGGGAGGCCGGCGTGACCTACGAGATGCTGTCCTTTGGAGGGCCTGTGAGCCGCCGGGAATATGAGCAGGTTATGCAGGTGCTGTTTGGCCGTTTGTTGTACTTTCTCATTCGAAACCTGTGATATATCCCAAAAAGAGGGGGCGTCTCAACCAAGACGCCCCCTCTTTCTAAATGGACTCTCACTGTTTTGCAGGCACGACCTCCAGCCAATAGCCGTCCGGGTCCTCTACAAAATAAATCCCCATCTCCGGATTGTCCAGACAGATGCAGCCCATCTTCTCGTGCTTTTCATGGGCCGCATCCATATCCTCTGTCGCAAAGGCCAGGTGAAATTCACACTCGCCCAGGTCATATTTCTGAGGATGGTCCTTCAGGCAGGTCAGCTCCAGCACGAAGTCCGTGGTCTCATTTCCCAGATAGACAATCTGAAATGCGCCGTTTTTCGGCGTAATGCGCCGGACTTCCCGGAGGCCAAACGCCTGCTCATAGAACGCCATGGATGTCTCTAAATTGGCAACATTAAAATTTTGGTGTACCATTTGAAATCTCATTTTGTGCTCCTCCTAACAAGAAAAAACCTGATTTTGCGTGGTGATCTCCATGACCTGGTCCCGGTACGGCGCCGAAGCCTTCCGGGCCTTCAGGCGGGCAGTCACGGTGTAGTCATCCCAGAAGTGCATGGGAAAAATCCGGTCTGCCTGTACCGCGCGTGCAAAGGCATCCAGACCCCAGTCGAAAGCATCCTCCAGCCTGGGATCCAACGGCACAAACGCCAGGTCAAAGTGCCGGCCGCGCAGCTTGTCCAGCTGGGCAAAGTAGGCCTGTCTCATCCCCGCCGCCTCCTCAGGCGTGTCGTCCGGCCAGGCCCACCAGTTGAGATCGCCGGCATGGTAGAGCTGCACCTGCTCCGTCTGTACCACAAACGCCACTCCGGCGTCGGTGGACTTGAGCGTCTCAATGCACCCATCTGCCACCCGGTAGGACCGGTTGGGCGCCACCCGAAGGACGCGGGTGTCCGGCACGCCGTAGCGCACATTGTCCGGATGGCGGATCTGCCTTGCCAGGACGAATTGAACCTGCGGCGCCGCGCCGAACCAGGCGAAGATCTCCGGATTGAAGTGGTCCGGATGGCTGTGGCTGACGCAGACATAGACCGGTTTTTCGGCGGGCAGCGCAATCGCCGGCCGCTCATAGGCGTCAAAGAGCCAGCAGCTCTTCTCCAGCTCTACAAAAAATCCGCTGTGATGTAAGTAGGTAATCTGCAATGTCCCATCTCCTTGTAGACCGGTTTTCCTTCAATCTACCAGACTTTTTTAAAAGATGCAATCGAATGTGAAAAAATACGCCGGGAGGCAGGAGAAAGCGGCCCGAATCTGAGATTCGAGCCGCTTTCCGGGCAATTGATTTAGGGCATCATGTTCTGTAACTCCGCCCGAATCTGTTCGATCCGTTCCTCATACTGCTCCGCGCTGAGCACCGTCGCCGGTCTGTCGTCGCGGAATGGGCCGCCCCAGTCGGGTCCGTCCTGATACTTGGGCGTCACATGGATATGCAGATGGGAGAGCAGATCTCCGTAAGTCGCATAGTTGATCTTATCTGCATGGAACAGCTTCTGCACCGCCTTGGCGGTCGCGGCAACCGCCGCGATCAAATCCGCCTGCTCCGATCCGCT
This sequence comes from Clostridiales bacterium, assembly GCA_019421975.1. GTDB lineage: Bacteria > Bacillota > Clostridia > Oscillospirales > Oscillospiraceae > CAKTFW01. Next base: position 6,328 of record JAHZEE010000062.1, read on the forward strand.
CAGCTCATACCACTCTTTCTTGTGATCGCGATAGGCCACGATGCACTTTCCCTTGTGGGTCTGATCGCGGAACAGGTAGATATCCGCGTTGCGGTAGGAGCAGATGGGGAGCATCTTTTCGAGCAGATCTGCCCCCTTTTCACAGTACTGACAGCTCATCTGTTTTCCACCTCTCTACCTCTATTAAATGTAGCCTGTCAAATGCGGAATGAACTCCGACAGAACCGGGATAAAGGTGACCAGCATCAGCACAATGATGATTGCTGCAAAGTATGGCAGCAGCGTTTTGAACACCTGCTCGATGGTCACACCGCCAATTTTACAGCCGGTAAAGAGCACCGTGCCCACGGGCGGCGTGATGGCGCCGATGCACAGGTTGTAGCACATCATAATGCCGAAGTGCAGCTCGCTCATGCCGTAGGTGCCCACACAGATGGGCAGGAAAATCGGGGTGAAGATCAGGATTGCCGGCGTGGGATCCATGAAGGTGCCCACAAACAGCAGAATCAGGTTGATGAGCAGCAGGGTGACGACCTTGCTGTTGGTCAGCGTCAGCATGGCGTTGGAGATAATGGCCGGAATCTGGGTGTAGGCCATGACCCAGGACATGATGGAGGAAACCGCAATCAGGAATACGATGATTGCTGTGGTTCTCGCAGAGGTCAGCAGGATCCCCGGAAGGTCCCGCAGCTTTAAGGTGCGGTAGCCAAGCCCCAGAATCAGGCTGTAGGCGACGGCAATGCCGCTGGCCTCGGTCGCGGTGAAGATACCGCTCAGGATGCCGCCGATCACAATGACGATCAAAAACAGGCTGGGAATGGCCTCAAAGAAGTATCTGCCCTTGACACGCCAGCTGACGCCACAATCATCACGCTGATGCCCCAGAGGATACCGGGGATATAGCCGGCCATGAACAGGCCTGCCACGGAGGTGGAGGTTGCAACTGTGGTAAAGACAATCAGCGCGTTGCTGGGCGGAATCAACATACCGGTCGGGGCAGAGGCAATATTGACTGCCGCACTGTATTCAGCGCTATAGCCGCGCTCTCTTTCCACAGGGGCCAGGGTGCTGCCCATGGCGGCAGCGGCTGCGTTACCGGAGCCGGAGATGGCGCCGAAGAACATGTTTGCCACAATGTTGGACTGGGCCAGTGCGCCGGGCAGCCGGCCGCAGAGCGCTTCGCCCAACCGGATAATTCGTATGGCGACGCCGCCGTTGTTCATCAGGTTGCCCGCCAGAACGAAAAACGGGATGGCGAGCAGCGGGAACGAGGCGAGACCTGTAAACATTTTCTGCGCGCTGGTGAGCATTGCCGTGTCGAAGGGGAGAATAATCAGCATCGCCAAGCCGGAGCTTGTGCCCAGTGCTGTCGCAATCGGCGCGCCCAACACGAGTAGGACAACAACGGATACCAGCATTACGACGGCCGCAAGAATTGCAGTGTCCATAGCTCAATGATCTCCTTTCTCACTTTTTATTGAGCGTCGGACGGCAGGTCTGTCTCCGGCTTTTTCTTGCCGATCAACTCCTGAATCAACCGCATCTCAATGTACACGAAGTAAAATATCATGCAGACACCGGCAATCGGGATCACCATATAGATGTATCCCATCGGGATGTGCAGGGACGGATCAATCTGCGTCATGGCCGCCACGGCCAGCTGATAGCCGCCATAGCCCATCACCGCGGCCGCCAGGAACGCGGTCATCAGCTCTGTAAACATCTGCACCACGATCTGCACTTTGCGTGGAAAGCGGTTCCGGATAAACTGCATATTCATGTGGTCGCTCTGCCCAAACACATATGCGCCGCAGAGCATGCCCAGGCATACAAAGCCATAGGTGACGGCAATCTCACTCCAGGAGCTTGGCATCTTGAGGAGATAGCGGGCGATGACCTGCCAGACTACCAGCACCGAAGTGACCGCCAAGAGGATGATGGACGCCCATTTTAAAATCGCGTCGATCACTTTTTTGATTTGTGTCATGGTAAAACCTCATTCAATCGTCTGGAATTCAGGCCAATTATTCTGCCAGAGCTTTGATTTCATCATAGATCTGCTTGGTCATATCGCTTCTGTTGGCAATCTCCTGCTGGAAGTCGGTAAAGTTTGCAGCAAAGGCATCCCGGTCGACATCCTCTACCCAGGTGATGTCCAGATCCTTCGCGGTCTCCAGTGCATCCTGAACTGCCTCGTCCCAGTACTGGAACTCCATCTCGCCTGCGCCCTTCATAACCTCTTCAAAGATGGCCCGGTCTTCCTCAGACATGGAGTCCAGGATCTTGGTGCTGACCACAATGAAGTTGGTGTCATACATGTGCTGGGTGTAGGAGAACACCGGGCAGACCTCGTAGTACTTCTTGGTGACATAGTCCACGGGGTTGGTCTCAGCGCCGTCCACAACTCCCTGCTGCATGGCGGAAT
>JAHZEE010000063.1 GCA_019421975.1 Clostridiales bacterium
CTGATACCGGCCGCGGTCCAGCTTCTCGCCCAGGCTCGCGATCAGCCGCTTGGCCGCGCCCATGGGGTCGCCCTCTGTCCAGAGATAGTCGCTGGCCAGAATGACATCGTGCTCATCCAAAATCACGCCCTTGGTCGAAATGGAGCCGATGTCAATTCCCAGATAGGCATTCTTCACGCGCGCCCGCCTCCTTCTTCATTGTAATCATGTCATAAAACGCCTCCAGCCGCGTCTGAATTCCGGCGTCCGCCGACTGGGAGTCAAAGCTGAAGTAGAGCACCGGGATCTGGTAGTCCTGGCTGATGTTCTGCAGCGCCGGCACCGCGTCCACTTCCGGCGTACATCCGAAGCTCTTGACATGGATAAGGCCGTCAAACCCGGCCCTGGCCCACTCGACCGCCTTGGCCAGCGTCGCAGGAGAGGTGGCGCCCATGTCGTAGCGGGCATAGTCCCGGCAGGTGCGCAGCAGCGCCCGGCGCGGATAGTGGAGCAGGGTGTTGGTAAAATTCATCCAGCGGTGCACCTCAAGGCCCATCTCAATCAGGGTCTGCTCCAGATTGTGGTTGGCCTCCCGGTCCATGATGGTGAAGTACTCCCCCACAATTCCGACCCGCAGCGGCCTGTCCGGTTTTAAAATCGGGATGGCGCGCAGGCGCGCCATACAGGTGTGGTAGGCTCTCCGGATCCCGGCCAGCCCGCCCGCCTGCTGCAGCGCATCCAGAAACGCCTGATAGGTGCGCCGGAAGGCGCCGTGTTCCAGCTCAAACCCCTCATTTTTCCGGCAGAAATCCTCCACGCCATCCAGATACCGCACCATTTGGACGGTCTCCAGCGCCGCCTGCAGGAACCTGGCGTGGGAGTAGCCCGGGCTGATCTGCTCGGCCACCTTTAAAAAGGAGCGCGGCTGGCTGAAGCTGGCGCTGCTCAGGTTGACAAACCGGACCTGATGCCCCAGATCCCGCAAAATCTGCTCCTGCAGCTCCCCATAGTACCCCAGGCGGCAGAGCCCGCCTGTCTGTACCACCGTGTCGGCCCCCGCCTCAATGGCCTCCAGCAGACACCCCAGGGTGTATTTGAAGGGCGCGCAGACATAGTCGGGGCTGTAGCGGCTTCCCAGGGCGAGCGTCCGCTTCGTCATGGGCGGCGGCACCAGATAGTTCTGCTCCAGGCCGCGTCTGACAATATGGGAGAAGGGCAGATAATAGCTTCCGAAGTGCGGCAGCGCCACGGTCCTTGTGTACTTATCCATGGCATGCCGCCTCCTGTCGGAACTGCAGAATGTCCACAAAGCTCTCCAGGCGGGTCTCCAGCCCCGCGCTTCCGTCCTGCGCGTCCATGGTCAGCACCAAGATGGGGCGGTCATGGAGCTTCCGCGTCAGCAGCTCATTGACCATGGAATCCGGGCCGCACGGAAACGCACTCATCAGGATGATCCCGTCCACCTGGTCTTTGAGACCGACCACCGCCCCCAGCAACTCCCGGCTCACCGTCCATGGCACCGTGGGAGACATCCGCTGCCCCAGCGCGCGGCTGGCAGTCTGCTCCGCCGCGCAGGCATAGAGCGGCGTAATGTGCATATGCTCCAGAATCCGTCGAACCGGCTCCCCCACATAGGCGTCGTAGACCAGATAGCTGTGGCCCACCAGCAGGATCTTGAGGCCCGGCCGCTGCAGGGCCTGCCGCTGCTCGTCCAGCTGATGGGCCTGCTGCGCCCGGCGGGCCAGGACGCCAGCGTGGTAGGCCTCCCGGGACTGCCGGGCTGAGGCGCCCAGGCGCCTGCCCAGCCGCAAAAAGGCCTGCTGCTCCCCCAGCTTCCGCTTTTCATCGATCTCACAACTCAAAACCCGGAGCCGCTCTGCACGAAAGCTGTTCTGTGTCATGTCCGGCAGCGCCTCAAACTTGGTGCAGAAGATCCCCTCCTCGCCGAAGTTTGCCACGCGCGGCACAAACAGGCTGTCGCACCGGTCCAAAAGCGACGCCACATGGCCCAGATACACCTTGCAGGCCAGGCAGGCCTCGTCGATGGCATACCGGATTCCCAGCTCCAGGATCTGCCGGTCTGTGGGGCGGCTCAGAACCACCTCATGGCCCAACGCCTCAAAAAAGGTCTGCCACAGCGCTCCGTCCCGATAATAGAGCATCGCCCTCGGAATTCCGATTCTCATACCGGCTCCTCCGGCAGATCCACAAAGACCGGCACATGCCCCACAGCCGGCAGGAACACCTCCAGCAGATCTGCGGTCTTTATCTTGAGCGTCGAGGTGTTGATGCACGGATGGCAGCAAAAATCAGACTGCTCCAGCACAGAGCGGTCGATGAGCAGCTGCACCTGATTTTCCCGGTCGTGGATCAGTCCCATGACGCTCACAGACCCCGGCGTGATGTGCAGCAGCCGCTCCATCGGCTCTGGTCCTGCAAAGGAGAGCCGGGCGGAGCCGATCTGCCCGGAGAGATCCTTGGTGCGGAACGGCTTTTCCCCCGCCAGAAGCAGCAGATAAAACGCCGTCTGCTGCCGGTTGCAGAGAAACAGGTTTTTGCAGATCGGCGCCCCCAGCGCCTGCTCCACCTCGGCGCACTGCTCAATGGTGTCCCGCGGCGTATGGTCTGCCCGCTGGTAGCAGATCTGCAGCTTGTCCAGCCACTCGTAGCAGGCCTGCTCCTTCTCGAGCCGTTCGGGCAGATCTGCCGGCCGGCCCATCTCCACCAATATCGCCATCGCGATGCCTCCCATCTGAAATCCATTTTCTGCTATCCTACCATATCTCTGCACAAAAAGGCAATAAACCCAGCTAAATTTGAAAAAATCCCCACGGCCCGGCCGTGGGGATTGCCTTCTGTTCACTCCGGTGTCTGTCCGTAGAAATTGCGGTCCAGCCATGCCGGCAGCGCCCCGTCGTGCAGAAACACCGCCTCCACCAGCCTGGCCCCCGGCTCCACCGCCGCCTCCAGACGGCGCAGGAGCTCCTCGTTGGTCTGGGCCACCACCGGCAGCGGCTCGTTGGCCGGCACCGCCCCCTGCAGCTTCTCAAGCCACGGCAGCTTGCTCATCGCGTCCAGCGCCCGCCGCAGCCTGGTTCCCTGCGCCTGTGTGAGAAATTTGGAGACCAGGAAAAACTCCGAAACCGCCACCCGATAGTTCCAGGCCGGAATCTTCCCGTTATACGGCCAGACCGCCGCACGGCAGAGCTGCAGAGAGGGCCGCAGCCGCGGCAGCGGCACATGGTGATGGGGATCGATCCCATCGCGCAGCATGAGCATCCGGTCAAAGCTGGTCTCAATGGAGGCATGGCTCCGCTCCGGGCTGCAATTCTGCAGGACAAAGGGATGGCAGGCACAGTCCAGAGCGAAGTGACACAGAAAGCCGGCGCCGTACGCCAGGGCCAGCGGCAGGCCCTGTTTCACCGCCTCCCGGTAGGCCTGTGCCGGGATCCTCCCCGGCCCGCGATGTACCTGGCGCGCCTGCTGCAGACCGGAAATCAGAAACAAAAACGGATCCGGGCCAAACTGCCCCAGCAGATAGGCCTCCATCCCCGGTTCAATCCGGTCCTGAAGCTCCTTGGACAGCGCGTGGTACACCGCCTCGCCGTATACCATATGTGCATAATAGTTGGGCATTCCGCTTCCCCCAGTATCAAAACGCCGCCGTGCGGCGATCCCGTTTGCCGGCTGCTCTTTTTTTATTCTATTATAGCCACTCCAACAGGGTTCGGCAAGTTGCAGTTTTTTCCCGGTACCGGCGCACCTTTTAGAAACAAATCAGCCCCTCACCAACACACTTGGTGAGGGGCTATTTCTGACCGATTGGACTCATGTCCTTTCATACGCCCTTTCTGCTTATTTTTTGGCTGTTCTGGTTTTCTGTCCACACAACTGATCCACTGACATCTATATTAATTGCTGAGATAACTTCTCAAGATTGGGATCCGGGGTACTTTCCACCTGATACATACCAATTTAAGATTCCCCATTGCATCTTTTCGCCTCAGCCAGCCTCGCAGTCTCTTGCGATGCTGTGTCCGCTTATGCCATTGGGTTCACCGCCTTTCTTTATCTGTCTGTATTGTACAACAGACTTTTATTTCTGTCAATGGATTTTGTGTAAAATGCACACATTTCTTTTTGTATAACTTCTACAATTTTTCTCTTACCCTTTCAAACTGAGCATCTCATATGGTATAATATATTTTATTGCGTCGATAGGAATTTCGGCACGCCACAAAAGATTCATGATCTATTCACATTGTGTTTAAATTCCTGTACATTTTTCTTTTGTATAATTTTGTAAGTTGCAGCTTGCTGCAAAGTAACCAAATAAGGAGGCAGTTATGTGATTGAGGTCCAGCACCTGACCAAGCGGTATGGCAGCCACGAGGCCGTATCCGATCTCAGCTTTACCGTCGAGACGGGACAAATCTATGGGTTTCTAGGCCCCAACGGCGCCGGCAAGTCCACCACCATGAATATGATGACCGGCTGCATCGCAGCAACCGAAGGGCAGATCCTGATTGACGGCCACGACATCTTTGAAGATGCCATGGCGGCTAAAAAGTGTATCGGCTATCTGCCGGAACAGCCGCCGCTCTACCCGGATATGACCCCACTGGAATACCTGCGGTTTGTCGCGCAGGCCAAAAAAGTCCCCCCTGCCGCACGAAGCGCGCAGGTCGCGCACGCCATCGCCGTCACGCAGATTGGGTCCGTACAGAACCGGCTGATGAAGCATCTGTCCAAGGGATACCGGCAGCGGGTGGGCATTGCCCAGGCCCTGCTGGGAGATCCGGAGATCATCATTCTGGACGAGCCCACCGTCGGCCTGGACCCACTGCAGATTATTGAGATCCGGGATCTCATCAAATCCCTGGGTAAGACGCACACCGTCATTCTCAGCAGCCACATTCTCTCAGAGATCCAGGCTGTCTGCGACGCGGTTCTGATCATCGCCAACGGCAAGCTGGTCGCCTGTGACACCACGCAGAATTTGGAGACGCTGTTCGCAGGCAGCAACACCCTGTCTCTGGCCGTCCGGGCCACCGAGGCCGAGGTCCAGGCCGCACTGGCCGGGGTGGAGGGGATCCAGTCCCTCTGCTGCACCGCCGTGGAGGGGGCCACCCAGGTGGAGCTGACCGCGGAGGCGGGCCAGGATCTGGCAGAGGCGGTCTTCTTTGCCTTCGCCGCAGTCCGGCGGCCCATCGTGCGCATGAATACCGTCCGGGCCAGTCTGGAGGAGGTCTTTATTGAGCTCACCCAGAGTCCCAGCGCACCGCCTGTCATTTCGTCCGCGGAGACAACACAGCCGGAGGAGGGTTCTACAGATGACAGCAATTTATAAGCGCGAGATGGGCGCCTATTTTAAAGGCATGTTCGGCTATGTGGTGGCGGTGCTGCTGCTGCTTTTCACCGGGATCTATATGGTGGTCTACAACTTCGCCTCCGGTTACCCCAATTTTGAGTATGTCCTGGGCGCCATCACCTTTTTGTATCTTTTGATCATCCCTGTGCTCACCATGCGCTCTTTTGCCGAAGAGCGGCACCAGCGCACCGATCAGCTGCTCTACTCCCTGCCTCTGTCCATGGGCAAGGTGGTGCTGGGAAAGTACCTGGCCATGCTGACGGTGCTGCTGCTCCCGGTGCTGGTGATGTGCCTCTATCCGCTGGTTCTGTCTCTGTTCGGCACGGTCAACTTTGCCAGCGCCTACAGCGGCATCGTGGGCTTCTTCCTGCTTGGCGCTGCGCTGATCGGCCTGGGCATGTTTCTATCCGCGCTCTCGGAGAGCCAGGCAGTGGCGGCCGGTCTGAGCTTTGTCTGCATTTTGGTCGTCTATCTCATGAATGCACTGGCCAGCCTCATCCCGACGAGCGCCTTCGGCTCGTTTGCCGGTCTGACCGTTGTGGTGCTTCTGATCGCGCTCATCTTGTATCTGATGACCAAAAACTTCACCATCACCATGGTGGTCGCTGTGGTGCTGGAGCTCATTCTGGCGGCCTGTTACGCGCTGTGGACCGACGCGTTTGCCGGTCTGTTTCCCGCCATTTTGTCCCAGCTCTCCCTGTTTGACCGCCTGACCAACTTTTTAAACGGGATGTTTGATCTGACCGCGGTGGTCTATGATCTGTCCTTTGCGGCGGTCTTTCTGTTCCTGACCATCCAGGCCCTTGAGAAAAGGAGGTGGAGCTGATGCAATCGCCCAAGACAAATCATACCCGCAAGGCAGCCCGGATCGGCTCGTACAGCGTCGTCATCACCGCCGTGGTCATCGCCATGGCAGTCCTGGTCAACCTGATTGTCGCAAAGCTGCCCGCCACCTATACTCAGTTTGATGTGTCAGCCGACGCGCTCTACACCCTCTCCGCGCAGACAGAGGAAATTGTCTCCAATCTTGACGAGGACATCTCCATCTACTGGATCGTCCAGACCGGCAACGAAAACAACAGCATCGGCCGCCTGCTCGACCGCTACCAGGCGCTGAGCGACCACATCCAGGTCACAAAGGTTGACCCCGTGGTCAATCCCGCCTTTGCCCAGCAGTACACCGACGAGCAGCTGAGCAACAACAGCCTGGTTGTCGAGAGCGGCCAGCGCGCCAAGTACATCGGCTACGGAGACATCGTTGTGGTCGACATGGAGGCCTACTACACCACAGGAACGGCCACTCCGGAGTTCAACGGCGAGTCGAGCCTCACCAGCGCCATCGACTATGTCACCAGTGACAGTATTCCCGTGGCCTATACCCTGAGCGGGCATGGCGAACTGACGCTGCAGGAGGATCTGAAGGACCAGATCGCCGCCCAGAATATTGAATTGCGGGAGCTCAACTTGTTGAGTGCCGGCTCCATTCCGGAGGACTGCACCGCGCTGTTCCTGCTCTCGCCCCAGCAGGATCTCAGCGATCAGGAGCTGGAGCAGATCCTGGCCTATCTGCAAGACGGCGGCCATCTGTTCCTTGTCACAGATTTCACCCGCTCCGCCTGCCCCAATCTGGAGGCGCTCATGTCCTATTACGGCGTCTACACCGTGGAGGGAATGGCCGTGGAGGGCGATACGAACGCCTCCATCTATCAGTATCCCCACTACATTCTGCCCACGCTGCAGTCCCATACCATCACAGATCCGCTGATCCAAAACGGTTACCAGGTCATCGCTCCCTTTGCCCAGGGCATTGCGCTGCAGTCGTCGGATGCGGTGCGGGAGGGCCTCTCCATCACCCAGCTGCTCACCACCTCTGATGCGTCCTATTCCAAAGTGGATGGCATCAATCTGACCACCTTTACCAAGCAGGACAACGACATCGACGGGCCCTTTGCGCTGGGCGTGGCCATCTCCGAGCCAGTCACGGACGGCACCACGCAGATCGTCTGGTATTCCACCTCCTATCTGCTCGATGCCAGCACAGATATCACCGGCGGCAACACCGATCTGATCCTCAACTCGATCGGCTGGCTCTGTGAGCATGAGAGCGCCATCTCCATCCACGCCAAGAGCATGGTGGAGGACACGCTGATTGTTCCCGCCGGCACAGTCTACACGCTCTCATTCCTGTTTGTTGTCCTGATCCCGCTGGTGCTTCTGGCCGCAGGCATCTTCATCACCATCCGAAGGAGGCACAAATAATTGAATCGGAAACAAAAGCTCATCTCCTCGCTTGTCGCGCTGGTCATTTTGTTGATCGTCCTCTATGTGGTCAGCCTCATGGTCACCATGCGGGAGAACATGATCGGTGATATCACCACCCAGACCAACGATGAGGGCACCATCACCATCGGTGTGATGGATTCCAGTCTGATCACCGACATGTCCTGGAACTATGAGGGCGAGACCTATACCATGGAATACCGCAGCGGGGTCTGGGACAAGATGTCTGACCCCTCCTGCCCGGTCAATCAGACCGTTCTGAGTGAGATGACCGTCGCCATCAGCAGTTTGACGGCCAATCAGGCGATCCCCAATGTCTCAGACATGGAGCAGTATGGTCTGGTGATGCCCGCCATGACCATCAAAATCAAGGCCGACAATGAGCGTATCACCTATAACATCGGCGACAAAAATGAGCTGACCGGAGAGTACTATCTCCAGCTCAACACCCTGTCGACCGTCTATCTGGTGGACGCGGCGATCGTGGAGACCTTCTCCAAGGGAGAGTTTGAGATCATGCAGGCGGAGACCATCGCGGAATTCGGAACCGTCGCCTCTGCCACCGTCGAGAACGCCAACGGCACCATCGAGATTCTGCATGAAACGACAGACGACGGCGAGCGCTGGTATTTGAATGACGCCGCGCAGACAGAGCTGGACGCCACCGCAGCCTCCACACTGGTGAACTACGGCCTCGGTGTCAGCTGGCTGGACTGCGACACCTACCAGGCCACCGACTACTACCTGGAGTCCTGCGGCCTGAAGGATCCGAAGGCCAGGATCACGCTGACCGATACCGACGGCAACAGCTTCACCCTTGTCTTTGGAGACGAGACGGAGGAAGGCACCCTGGCCCAGTTTGAGGGCTCGAAGATGGTCTATGTCGTAGGCACCGATACGGCGGAGTATCTGGCAAATGCCACTGTGGACGCTCTGCTGCCCAGCCAAGCGTCATAGCTTCGTCGGGCAACAGAGTCAAAAAACTCCCCGGACTGAAGTTCAGTCCGGGGAGTTCTCTGATGCGTCCAGTCCAGCGACCCAGCCGAAGGGGTCCGGAACCTTGCCCCACGGGATCCCTGTGAGGGTGTCGTAGAGGCGCTGGGAAAGCGTGCCGATCTTGCC
>JAHZEE010000064.1:0-1358 GCA_019421975.1 Clostridiales bacterium
CTCATTGCCTCTGGTCACCGTGATCTTATCGCCCCACCAGTCCGGCAAAATCAGATACCAGCCGCTGGAGTAGTTGTGATAGGTGGTGAGCTTATCTGTCCGCTGTCCGTCCAGCGAGACATTGTACCAGTGGATGATATAGTTGCCGTTGTCTCCCTCTCTTCCAAAATAGGGAAGCTGCTGCGGGTCCGGCAGCTCCATCACGCCGTCGCCGTCGATATCTGTCGCATAGACAAAATAGTTGCGTACGGTGGGGGCCGGCACATTGTCCTCCGTCTGGGCCGTCACATTGATCAGCACATGATTCTGCACTGCGAAAATATCAGTCAAAATACTGGTGTCCTGATAGACGCTGGCCACAAAGATGGCCGGCACTCCGGGCTGTACATAGCCCGTGATGATGCGCTTGACCGCATCCACACTGTTGGACATGAGGACCTCCGGATCGCGCTCCAGCATCCCGTTTCTGGTGCAGTAGCGCTCCACCACGCCGTGCTGCTCCTCGGAGTCATAGCGAAGCACCACAATGTCGCTCAGCCCGTCGAGATCCAGATCCGCCGTGGTGTACTCCTGATAGGTGGTGCTCATCAGCTCCACCATGCGGCCCTCCTGCAGTGCATAGACGCCCATGGACTGCGGCACCTGGTCGCCGATCTGCCGGCCGACCAGGATCTCCATTCCGGCCTTTCCGTCCAGCTGAAGATACTCCACACTGCTGAAATTACTGCCGTCGCTCTCCACCATGGCAATCTGCTGGTAGTCCTCCCCCTGCTTCTGAAACACCACCAGCTTCAGGGGCAGCTCTCCTTCCGTCTTTAAAAAGGCAAGCGCCTCGTCGTTTCCATCGCCGTCCAGATCGGCCAGCTGCACCGCCTGTTGGTTGCTGCCGGAGATGGGTGCGGCGTAATCCGCGTGCATCTGCAGCATCACAGCATTGATGGCCGCCTGCAGATCGTTGTATTCTTCCGATTGCTTCGGCAGACAGTAGAGTTCGTCTGCCGCTTTAAAAAAGCAGCCCGTCATAGTCGTACACAGAAGAACCATCAAAATTGCAAGTGCAAAAATCCGCTTTTTCACGGCAGGCGCCCCCTTTCAAAATAATCTGATATATTATAACATAAATCGGGTTCAATGTGTAGCTTCGTTTACAAAACTTCCAAAATGCTCCAGGCGCCTCACCGGGATCTGTCAGGCCGCGTCGGCCGGCTATTATTTTATCACCACGCTGGCCGCTCCCAGCAGGCGGCGCAGCTCCTCCAGCATGTCCTCTGCAATCATACAGCTCGTGCCGCGGCGAGCGGTTGTGTCAGCCAGATACAGCACCACCGGGCTTGGGCCGGGGAACATCCCCAGAATTG
>JAHZEE010000064.1:1368-3162 GCA_019421975.1 Clostridiales bacterium
CCGTGTGGGCCACAGGCGCTCTTTCCGGCATCTCCACTGGGCCATTCTCAAAATTCGCCAGCGGCTGGGCGGTGTTTACCACCAGCTGCGGCTCCTTTTCATCGCGCACCGAGAGCCGCCCCTGGACCGCAATCACCTGGTTTTCCTGCAAATAGTTGCCATACTGGTTGAGCACATTGGAAAACGCCAGCATTTCGATGGTACCGGTGGCATCCTCCAGTACCACATAAGCCATCATGGACTGGTTTTTGGTCGTCTTCATCCTGACGCTCTGCACCACGCCCGCAATGGTGACGCGCTGGTCGTCGTGGTAGGCGCCGTTGCCGGAAAATTCCGCAAAGTCGTCCATAATTTTCGCCAGGGGGATCGCCTTGGCCTGCTTGACAGCCTGCCGGTACTCGTCCATGGGGTGTCCGCTCAGATACAGGCCTGTGGTCTCCTTCTCCATGCTCATGCGCTCCTGGCGCGACAGCTCCGGAACATCCGGGATCTGGATGGCCGGCGCGGCGGCCGGGGTCTGCTCCTCGGTTCCAAAATCGAACAGCGAGGTCTGCCCCTCCACATTCTTCCGCCGGGCCTCCGTCGCCGTGTCCAGTACCAGCTCATAGATCTGGAGCATCTGGCTGCGGCGCAGCCCAAAGCAGTCCATGGCGCCGCATTTGATGAGATTCTCCAGCGCCCGCTTGTTGAGGTCCGTCCCCAGCATCCGCGCGCAGAAGTCCTCCATGGTCCGGAACGGGCCGCGCGCCTCCCGCTCGGCCATCACCCGCTGTATGAACCCCTTTCCGATGTTCTTGACCGCCGCCAGGCCAAAGCGGATGCCCTCATTTACCACGGTAAAATTGTCGTTGGACTCATTGATGTCGGGCGGCAGCACCGCAATCCCAATCTCGCGGCACTCCGCCATATACTCGGCCACCTTGCCGGAGTTGTCCAGCACGGAGGTCAGAAGCGCGGCCATATAGGGCTTGGGATAGTGGCATTTGAGGTAGGCCGTCTCGTAGGTCACCTTGGCATAGGCCACGGCGTGGGCCTTGTTAAAGGCGTAATTGGCAAAGTCCAGGATCTCGTCATAGAGCTGATTGGCCGCGGCCTCCGAGACCCCGTTTGCGATGGCGCCGGGGATTTGGCGCGCCTCGTCGCCGTAGACAAATGCCTGCCGCTCCTTGACGATGACATCCTGCTTCTTTTTGGAGATGGCCCGCCGCATGTTGTCCGCCTGCCCCAGAGTGTAGCCCGCCAGCTGCCGGAAAATCTCGATGACCTGCTCCTGGTAGACCATACAGCCGTAGGTCACGGACAGAATCGACTCCAGCTGAGGCGTGCGGTACTGGATCGCCCCCGGATGGTGCTTGCTGGAGATGAATTTGGGAATGGAATCCATGGGGCCGGGGCGGTAGAGGGCGATGATGGCCGTCACATCCTCCAGGGACTGGGGCTTCATGCCCGTGCAGACCGCTGTGATGCCGGCAGATTCCATCTGGAACACGCCCATGGTTTTGCCCTCAGAGAGCATTTGGAAGGTGGCCGGATCGTCCTCCGGCGCGTCCGCGGCGGAGAAATCCGGCTCTGTCTTATGGATCTCCTGTTCCGCGTCCTCAATGATGGTGAGGTTCCGAAGGCCCAGAAAGTCCATTTTCAAAAGGCCCAGCTCCTCCAGGGTGGTCATGGTGTACTGGGTCACGATGGTCTCGTCGTTGCGGGCCAGGGGCACATAGTCGTAGACCGGCAGCGCCGTGATGACCACGCCCGCGGCGTGGGTCGAGGTGTTGCGCGGCATCCCCTCCAGCGCCC
>JAHZEE010000064.1:3172-8621 GCA_019421975.1 Clostridiales bacterium
CATCTGCCGCAGCTTGGCAGGGACGCGCAGCGCCTCGTCCAGCGTGATGTGCAGCGTGGTCGGCACCAGCTTTGCCACCACATCGGTCTCGGCAAAGGTGAAATTCATGGCCCGGCCCACATCGCGGATGGCGCCGCGGGCGGCCATGGTGCCGAAGGTGACAATCTGCGCCACATGGTCTGCCCCGTATTTCTGCATCACATAGTCGATGACCTCCTGCCGGCGCACCGCGCAGAAGTCCATATCAATATCCGGCATACTGACGCGCTCCGGATTGAGGAACCGCTCAAAGACCAGGCCGTATTTGACCGGGTCAATATCCGTGATATAGAGGCAGTAGGACACGATGGAGCCCGCCGCCGAGCCGCGCCCCGGTCCCACCGGGATCTTGGCCCGCTTTGCAAAGGCGACAAAGTCCGACACGATCAGGAAATAGTCCACATAGCCCATCTTTCGGATGGTCTGCATCTCATAGTCCAGCTGTCTGCGGTACGCCGCGTTCCCCTCCGGGTACCGCTCAGAGAAGCCGCGGTTGCACAGCAGCTCAAAATAGCTCCAGCTGGTGTAGCCCTCCGGCACTTCAAAATGGGGCAGGTGGTACTGCCCAAAGGTGAACTCCACATTGCACCGCGCAGCAATCCGGGCCGTATTCTCAAACGCCTCCGGCAGATTTGGAAAGAGCTCCCGCATCTGCTGCTCGCTCTTGAGATAGAACTCCTGTGTCTCAAAGCGCATCCTGCCCGGCTCGTCCACGGTCTTTCCCGTCTGAATGCACAGCAGCACATCCTGCAGCTTTGCGTCCTCTTTGCGCAGGTAGTGCGCATCGTTGGTGGCAACCAGCGGCAGCCCCGTCTCCGCGGCCAGCCGCAGCACGCCCTGGTTGACCTGGCTCTGCAGCGGGATTCCGTGGTCCTGCAGCTCCAGATAGAAGTGATCCGGCCCAAACATCTCGGCAAACCGCTCCGCCGCCTGCCTGGCCCCCTCATAGTCATTCTGGGCCAGGGCGCGGGGGATCTCCCCCGCCAGGCAGGCCGAGAGGGCGATCAGTCCCTCTGTGTGCTCGCGCAGCAGCTCCAGATCGATCCGGGGCTTTCCATAAAAGCCGTCCAGGAAGCTCTGGGACACCAGATAGCTCAAATTGCGGTACCCCGTCTCGTTTTCACACAGCAGCACCAGATGGCGCGCCTCGTTGTCCACGCCATATACCCGATCGTGGCGCGAGCGCGGCGCCACATAGACCTCGCAGCCGATAATCGGCTTGATTCCCGCCTTTTTGGCGGCCTTGTAGAAATCAATGCAGCCGTACATATTGCCGTGGTCCGTGATTGCGATTGCCTCTTGTCCCAGCTCTTTGACCCGGTCGATGATCTGGCCGCTGCGTCACGCCCCGTCGAGCAGGCTGCATTCTTCGTACACAAGCAGATTTACAATTTCCCTCGTATTTCCCTCCTATTGCTTTGAAAATGCGATCAGCTTTCGCATCCGGTGATTCATGGCCGACTTGGTGAGGGGCGGCTGGATCATCTCCGCCAGCTCCTGCAGGGTTGCCTCCGGATGCTCCATGCGCAGATAGGCGGTGCTTCTCAGCTTCTCCGGCAGCGATGGAAGCGTTCCGTTCCGCTCCAGCACACGGATGGCCGCCAGCTGCTCCTGCGCCGCATCCACCACCTTGGTGAGATTGGCTGTCTCACAGTTGACCCGCCGGTTGACGCCGTTTCGCAGGTCCTTCTCCACCTTGGCCTCCATGATGTTCATGGCGCAGACCGGCGCACCCAGCATGGTCAGAAAATCCTCGATATAGTTGCTCTGCTTGAAATAGATCACCCGGTTGCCGGCCCGCATCGTATCCTTGGGCGCGAACCCCATGTCCAGCAGCAGCGCGTAGGTCTCGCGGCTGACTGCGAGGTGGGAGGTTGTGAGCTCCAGGTGATACCGCTTCTCCGGATCCGTGACAGAGCCGCCCGCCAGAAACGCCCCGCGCAGAAATGACATCCTGCAGCAGGCCTCCTCCAGTACGCCCAGGTTCACATGCAGCGCCAGGCTCTCGTCCGGCGAATAGCCGTAGGCGCCGAAGATCCTGCGGATCTTCTCCCGGTCCTGTATGGTTAAAATCAGCTTTCCGGGCTTGTCCTCCGGCAGGGAGTCAAACTCCACGGAGAAGGCCCTCTGAAACAGCCGCGGCAGGCGCTGGGCAAACTCCCGGCTCTCCGTGATGATCTTGATACTCCCGCCTGTAAAAGTGTTGCAATACAGCAGCGCGCCATAGCTCTCCGCTATGGCGCAGCAGTGCTTTTGAATCGTCTGGCGGCAGAGCTCCGCCTTGACATTTCCCGAAAAAGACATTCCGCCGCCTCCTCACCGAAATTCATCCAATACATCCATCAGCGCCTGCGCCAGCTTGAGCGGCGCGTGGCGCGCAAATGCGCCGTCGTCCACCAGTGGAAACTCCCGCACCACAATGCCCATCTGCTCAATCTTCTGCCGCTGCAAGTCGATGGGTTCTGCATCCTCCCGCCGGTACAGCCGCAGCACCTCGTCCGGCACAGGCGCGTTATTTGCAACGCACACATCGATGAGGTTCCGCCCGCAGTGCTCCATGATGGCCCGCACATGGTCTGCGCCGGTATAGCCCTCGGTCTCACCGTCCTGGGTCATGATGTTCATGGCCAGCACCTTGAGCGCACCGGAGCGCCCCATGGCCTCTGTGATACCGGGCACCAGCAGGTTTGGCAGGATGCTCGTGTAAAGGCTTCCCGGCCCCATGACCACAAGATCCGCCTGTTCAATGGCCGTCAGGCTCTCCGGCAGCGCCTGCGGCCGGTCCGGCACCAGCCGGATCCGGCGAATCCGGGAGTTGTTCTCCTTTTTGGCATAAAAAATCTTGCTCTCGCCCAGCACGCGGGTTCCGTTTTCAAACTCCGCTTCCAGATGTACATTTTGGTTGGTGACCGGCAGCACATGCCCCGTAATCGCCAAAACCTCCCCCATTCGCCGCACGGCCTGGTCAAAGGTATCCGAAATCCCGGTCAGCGCCGCCAGAAACAGGTTGCCGAAGCTCTGCCCGCTCAGCACGCCGCAGTCAAAACGGTAGTCCAGCAGCCGCTCCATGGTGGGCTCCGTGTTGGCCAGCGCCAGAATACAGTTTCGGATATCGCCCGGCGGCAGAATTCCCAGCTCCTGCCGGAGCATTCCGGAGCCGCCGCCGTCGTCTGCCACAGATACAATGGCAGTGATATTTTTCGTGTAGGCCTTCAGACCCCGCAGCATATTTGCAAGGCCATGACCGCCGCCCAGCACCACAACCCGCGGGTTGCTCCGCCCCGGCACATAGAGCCGGATGGACTCCCGCTCCTCCCGGCCGGCCGGCCGTCTCTTTCTCTGTTCGTCCATGCCTCAGCGCCGCCCCATATCCCGATGGCTTACAACCGTCGCATACCCCTTTTTCGCGACAAAATCGCCCAGCGCCTTGGCAACGGCCACACTGCGGTGGCGGCCGCCGGTACAGCCGACTGCAATCACAATGTTGTTCTTCCCCTCCTCCATATAGAGCGGCAGGGAGTAGCCCAGCAGATCCTGGACCTTTTCCACATAGTCCCGGCTCTGCTGATAGGAGAAGATGAAGTCCTTGACCGCCGGCTCCAGCCCGGTTTTCTCCTTGAGATCCGCAATATAATAGGGGTTCGGCAAAAAGCGGACATCAAAGACCAGATCTGCATCCAGCGGCAGGCCAAACTTGAAGCCAAAGGAGATCACATTGACCGACATGGACCGGTCGCGCAGGTTCCCGGCAAACTTCCGGATCAAAAGCCCCCGCAGCGACGCCAGATTCATGCCCGTGGTGTCCACAATGACCGCCGCCCGGTTCCGGATCGGTGCAAGCAGCGTGCGCTCGCGCTCCACTGCGTCGAGCAACAGCGTGCCGTCCTTGGAGAGCGGGTGCATCCGGCGCGTCTCCTTAAAACGGCGGATAATCTCCGCCGTGGCCGCCTCCACAAAGACAATGGAGTATTCACAGCCCATCTGATCCAGCTCATCCAGGGCTTTAAACAGGCCGTCAAAGGTCAGGCCGCCGCGCACATCCGTCACCAGCGCCACCTTTTCATAGCGCCCCTTTGTCGCCAGACAAATCCTCGCAAACTGGGGGATCAGCTCAGCCGGCATGTTGTCCACACAGTAGAAGCCCAGATCCTCCAGCGTGGACGCCGTCCGGCTCTTGCCCGCGCCGGACAGGCCGGAAACAATCAGAAACTGCATGCTCAAGCCTCCTTTTGTACTTGTAAAATCCGGACCTCCGGCTCCAAATGCACGCCGGAGGCGGCGCGTACCCGCGCCGCAATCTGCTCCATCAGCGCCAGCACATCCGCCGCCGTCGCGCCGCCGCGGTTGATGACAAAGCCGGCGTGCTTCTCCGACACCTGCGCGCCGCCGACGGAGAGGCCCTTGAGGCCGGCCTGATCGATGAGCGCAGCGGCAAACCCGGTCTCAGGCCGCTTAAAGGTGCTGCCCGCCGACGGGTATTCCAGCGGCTGAGAGGCCGCCCGCTTTTTTCGCAGCTGCTGCATTTTTTCCAGAATCTCCGCCGGATCCGCCGGCTTCAGCGCGAAGGTCGTCTCCAAAATCACAGCGTCCATCTGCTCAAACGCGCTGTGCCTATATCCAAACCCCTGGTCCGCCCCCTCGACCGTCTCAATGGCGCCGTCGGCGCGCAGCACGCGGGTGCAGACAGCCACATCCCGGATCTCTCCGCCATAGGCGCCGGCGTTCATCAGCACGCCGCCGCCCACCGTGCCCGGAATGCCGTGGGCAAATTCCAGGCCGGACAGCCCCATCTGCTGCGCCATCACCGCCACCTTGGCCAGCGGCGCGCCGCACTGGGCTCTCAGATGTGTCTCATCCACCGCCTCCACCTCTGTGAGGCCCTCTCTTGTACAGAGCACCAGCGCGTCCAGCCCCTCGTCCGGCGCCAGCACATTGGTGCCCGCCCCCAGGACCAGGACCGGCGCCTGACACGCCGCCGCAAGCCGCCGCATCCCCACCAGCTGTTCGATACTCCGCGGCAGCGCCAACAGCGCCGCCGGGCCGCCGATGCGAAATGAGGTGTAGCCTGAAAGCGGCGCGCCGGGCCGCAGCAGCGCATCGGGATACTCCGTCTTGATCCTCGCAGTCAGTTCCGCAATCCAGTCCATAAACGCCTCCGGGTGGAAAATTTTCTTCCCTTATTATAGCAGACCTGCCGGGAAATTAGAATAGGTTCTTTCAATGTTTATAAATCGTTTTCATCTTCATGCGTTCTCCCACTCCTCCAAAAGCGGGATCCATCGTGGGATGGTGCAAAGGGGCCACCTCTCCGTCATGGCTGACGCCATGCCACCTCCCCTCAAGGGGAGGCTTCTCGCCCTGCTCTGCACCCCCTAAAGGCTCCCCTTGAGGGGAGCTGTCAGCGTTAGCT
>JAHZEE010000065.1 GCA_019421975.1 Clostridiales bacterium
AAGCTTTCATCAGATCCATTGTTATGTCCTCCCTTCCTTTTTTAGATGTTCATACCGCAAAGACATGCCGCAGCAGACGAATCTGCCGGCGCGGCAGCGGAACATCCGCATAACAAGCTTTTGCATTTTATCATATACTGTCCTAAAAATCAAGATCTATTTCCAGGAATTCCTCCATGTCCCCATTCTCACGGCGCTTCACAAAAAAAATGCCGTTTTTTGACACATTTCCTCTTGTATTTTTCCCTCCATGCTTTATGATGGGGAGGAAAAAACGGCAGCGCCGCACACAAGGAGTCTATCATGCGCCTAAAATCCGTAAACTGGGCCTCAGAGTTCAAGACCTATGGTCTTTTAGTCTTTGCCACCACCCTGATGGTCATTGGTATCTATGTCTTTAAATTCCCAAACAACTTCACCTTTGGCGGCGTCACCGGTCTTGCCGTGGTTCTGACCGCCATGCTGCCGATCAGCGCCAGCCTGCTGACTTCCATTTTAAATGTCTCACTGCTCCTGTTTGGCTTTCTCTTTATTGGGAGGTCCTTTGGCGTCAAGACCGTTTTTGTCACCATCCTGATGACAGCTGAGCTGGCCCTGCTGGAGGCATTTCTTCCCATGCAGGCGCCCTTGACCTCCCAGCCCGTTCTGGAGCTGGTGTTTGCAACCGCGCTGCCCGCAGTCAGCGCCGCCATTCTCTTCAACATGGACGCCTCCTCCGGCGGTACGGATATCATCGCCATGATTCTGAAGAAATACACCAGCCTCGACATCGGCCGGGCGCTTTTACTGGTGGACATGCTGATCACAGCCTCCTCCTTCCTGTTTTACGGGGTGGAGACGGGTCTATTCTCCCTGACGGGCCTGGTGGCAAAGACCTTTGTCATCGACGGCGCCATTGAGGACTTCAACCTCTGTAAGTACTTCACCATCATCTGCGACCACCCGGACCCCATTGTGGACTTCATCCACAACACCCTCAAGCGCCGCGCAACGCTGGAGTCCGCAGAGGGCTCCTATCTGCACCAGAAAAAGACCATCATCATGACCGTCACCCGCCGCCGGCAGGCCGTCTTGCTGCGCAACTTTGTCAAGCGGGTGGAGCCAACCGCATTTATTATGATCACCAACAGCAGCGAAATCATCGGCAAGGGGTTTCGCGGCTTCAACTGACCGTTCGTGTGTCGGCCGCAGCAGATCTGCTGCGGCCGATTTTCGCAGTTTCAACGATTCGTTAATTCTATATATTCTTTTTGTTGAGTACGGCTCTACTTTTGAAAAGTACCCTCAGCGCCCCGCCGCATCACAATTCAGAATTATTCATAGAAATCGCTCAGGTTCTGTGGTAAAATTCAATTGACCGCCAGCCCCACTGGCGCGTCTGACGGGAGGCACGGGATGAAGCTATTACTGGACGGCGACGGGTGCCCGGTTGTGGATCTGGCGGTCTCGCTGGCAAAACAGTTTTGCATAGAATGCCTCATTCTGTGTGATACTTCCCATGAAATCGAGCGGGAGGGCGCCAAAACGGTGGTCATCTCCAAGGGTCCCGACTGTGTGGACTATGCGCTGGTCAACCGCGTCTGTCCCGGGGACCTGGTGGTGACGCAGGACTACGGTCTGGCCGCCATGTGCTTGGCGCGGCGGGCCGTTGTCTTAAATCAGGACGGGATTCTGTACGACGACAGCAACCTGGATTCACTGCTGATGGCGCGCCACACCGCTCAAAAAATTCGTCGCGCAGGCGGGCGCCTCAAGGGGCCTGCCAAGCGCACTGCCCAGCAGGATACCGACTTTTGTCGGGCACTTGACGCCTTGCTTTCCTGCGCGCAGTCATGACCCCGGTCTGGAGGAACTGCCATGAAACATCGCCTGCTTTTTTCCGCTCTGCTGTGCCTGCTCCTTTGGGCATTGGCTGGATGCCGTGCGGCAGTTCCCACCAACGCCGAGACCAATCCTCCCTCCACGGCTGCGGCGGACGATTCTGCGCCGCAGCTCACCGCCCGAGAGGGGCAGACCGCCGCTTCCGGCGGGCTTCTGCGCACCAGGGCGTATCCCCTTGAAAACGGGGACGAGGTGCAGTTCGGCTCTCTGTGCGCCGAGGCGAATCTGCAGGCCGGCACGGTTCTCTACACCGCTGCCGTCCGCAGCGGAACGCTGCATCTCTATACGCCGGAGCTCGGCTGGCAGACCCTGCTGCTCACAGAGGGCACCTATTCCGGCACGCTGTTCGTGCTCGACGGGCAGGAGGGCTCCTGGATGGCCTATCTGCCGCAGAGCTGGGAGCTGCTGGAGAATGTCTCGCGGCGGTATTTGGACTGCGGGACACTTCGGGTGCAGGCCGTGCCGGAGGGATTTGAGCTCTCCCTCTGCGCTCCGGCCATGGACAGGGGCAATGTGGCCGACTTTACGGTTGTCCAGGCCCCGGACGCCCGGCTCCTGGACTGGACCTATCCCAACTGCGAAGCGCTCTGGAGCGGCTACAGCAACAGCGGCGATGGCCGGTGGTGCTATGACGGCTACTACTGGCCCGCTCCCTCCACCTATCTCCCCCACGGCGAGCAGGTCTACTACCGCATGCCCCTTCCCTATCTCTGCCGCAGCTTTCTCGGCGTTGCGTCGGTCTACCGGCTGGCGGACGATCTGGCGCCCTGTATGATCGATACGATGCTGCTGCAGCAAAACGAATTGGGCTTTTTCCCGACCTACTCCGAGAGCACCTGGCTCTCAGAGGACTACAAGATCCCCTCCGGCTTCTATGACACCCGGTTTAACACGGATCTGGCAGAGATCCTCAACAACGCCTGGGCGCGCTATCAGTTTCCCCAGTTTGGTCAGGCGCTGCAGCGCTATGCCGCCTTTTTTGTCTCCTATGCCGAGGCGCACCACCGTGAGACTGCCAGCGGCGGCTGGTTTGTCGACGACTACTACCATCCGTCGGGGAATCTGCCGACCCATACCTCTTTGAACCACCAGCTGGCGGAGATCCTGCTGCTGTACCACCTCTCCGACTCCCTGCAGGATCCGCAGCTCTCCGCACTGGCAGACCGGATGCTGTTGGCGATCACAGACACCACAGCCAGCTGGATTCAACCCAATTCCAACCTGCACTATGCCGTCTACCCAGACGGGAGCTACGGCGGTCTGGACTATCCCTACCTCACCTACAACGACCTGTACGCCGTTCAGAAGGAGCTGGAGGCGCGCAGGGGCAGCCGGGATCCCGAGCTCGACCGGCTGATGGCGAACAAAAAGCTCTGGATGGACGCCAACGGCATCACAGGCTACCGAAGCTAAAAAAAGGAGGCGCCGCGGCGCCTCCTTTTTTATGGCTCAAGATACTCCAGATTGTGCTCCGTCTGCTTGGAAAACAGATGGATGGCCTCTCCGGGGAAGGTGAAGTGGACCGCCCTTCCCTCCAGGCTCGGCAGGTTGGACTGACCGATCTCCAGCTGCTGTACAATTGTCACGCTCTTTCCAGCTGCCAGCACATGCAGATAGACCGCGCTTCCCATCAGCTCTGTCACCTCGTGGACGCCTGCAATTCCCTCGCCCGGCGGGCAGAGCAGAATGTGCTCCGGCCGCACCCCCAGCACGATTGGCTGCTCCTGCACCTGGTTGGCCCACAGGTTGTCCTGTTTCTGCTGCGGCAGCAGAATCCGGTGCCCCTCCAGCTCCACCACATACTTTTCATCGACGCGGCAGAGCTGTGCGTCAAAGAAGTTCATCTGCGGCGAGCCGATAAAGCCGCCCACAAAGAGATTGGCCGGCTGGTAAAACACCTCCCGCGGGGTCCCGATCTGCTGGACAAAGCCGTCTTTCATAATCACAATCCGGTCGCCCAGCGTCATGGCCTCCGTCTGGTCGTGGGTGACATAGATAAAGGTGGTGTCCAGCTGCTTGCGGAGCTTGAGGATCTCCGTCCGCATCTGGGTGCGCAGCTTGGCATCCAGGTTGCTGAGCGGCTCGTCCATCAAAAAGACCGACGCCTCCCGGACAATGGCGCGGCCGATGGCCACGCGCTGCCGCTGGCCGCCGGAGAGCGCCTTGGGCTTGCGGTCCAGCAGCTCCTTGATCTCCAGAATTCTGGCCGCCTCCTGGACCTTCTCGTCGATCACCCGCTTGGGGTAGTGCCGCAGCTTCAGGCCGTAGGCCAGATTCTGATAGACCGTCATATGCGGGTAAAGGGCATAGTTCTGGAATACCATGGAGATATCCCGATCCTTCGGCGGCAGCTGGTTGACCAGCCGGTCTCCAATGTAGATCTCTCCGCCGGTGATCTCCTCCAGCCCCGCCACCATGCGCAGCGTGGTGGATTTCCCGCAGCCGGAAGGGCCAACCAGCACAATAAACTCCCGATCCGCGATCTCCAAATTGAAATCCTGGACCGCCTTGACGGTCTTATCGTAGACTTTGCTCACATGACGCAGACTCAGCGTTGCCATCGGCCCCACTCCCCTCTTTCTGTTTCTGTTTGGCCGCCATTCTCTGTTCCAGCCGCTTCTCCCGGCGCTGCTCCACGCGGGTCTCCAGGTACGATTTCAGCTCCCTGCGTTTCTCCAGCGAGGTCCGGTGCAAAAAGCGCGCGCCATAGAACACCGTGGTTCCCAGCGGGAAGAGGATCAGCAGCACCGACGCCAAAAAATACAGCGCCGCATAGTCCTCCGCCGTCCGCTGCGCGTTCTCCCAATAGGGATACGAGAGCGGGATCTGCTGTACAGAGCGCTGGCCGAACTGCCGGTAGATATTCCACATGCGGGCCACTGAGAAGCGGTCTGTGAGTTCCATCGTCTCTGCGCCCTCCGGCGCAAAGCTCTCCTGCATCAGATTGACCGCAAACTGCTTGACCGGATTCGGCATGGCCACCTCATAGCAGGTGATTTTTGCGTTCTCATTCTGCTTCTGAAGGGCGGCATAGGGCATGAAAATGGTCCCCGTGTCCTCGATGCTCTTCTCCGTAAACCGGTCGTCCTCGCGGGCCACGACCCCCAGGACCACAAAGGACTGGTCCCCAATGGTGACCGGAAGCCCTGTGAGGTCATAGCCGCCAAACAGTTTCCAGGCCGCCGTCTCATCGAGCACGACCCCGTCTTGCATAAAGTCGTCCTCGTGGAAGTAGCTGCCGCTTCTCAGCTCCAGCGGATGGAACAGGAAAAAGTCTCCGCCCACCCCGATGGCCTCCAGCTGCGCGCTGGCGCGCTCGCTGGAAACCGTCAGCTGGTCGAAGGCGCTGTAGGCATCGGCGTACAGCGCCCCCTCTTCCGCCGCCTCCAGGGAGTTGTCGATCATCTTCTGGTCCAGGGTCTGCCGGAAGGAGAAGATGTCCTCCTCTGTCTTTCCGGCGTCGGCCGGCAGATAGCTTGCCACCTGCATATAGCGCAGCGAGCTGTCTCCGCGCCAGGTTTGCGCGGCATAGATTGCGGGAAACTGATGTCCCACCGACACAAAGCAGGCCCAGAAAATTCCGGCCAGCGCCGTCAGAATCAGACATGGGAGAACCAGCTTCCACCGAATCCTGTGCAGTAGGCCCCGCCAGTCCGGCCGCCGCGGCTTCCAGTGGAGCTTCTTGAACCGCGGCAGATGGACCGCGCCCTTCTTTTTGGGTGCCTCCCCCGATGCCCGCCCATGGGCCTTGCGGGAAAACAGCCTGAAATTCACTCGAAGCTTCTTCATATCAGTTGTCCGCAATCCGGACCTGCATGCCCGTCTCAATGGGCTTGCTGGAGTTGGTAATCACAAAATCGTTGCTGGTCACGCCGGAGACCGCCGCCATGGTGTCGTCTGTCGCCAGGGTCTTGACATCCACGCGCGTGGCAATATAGCGGTTTCCAAGCGGCGTGCTTTTTGCCGTAATCACCAGCACAAAGTCGCCGTTGCTGTCGCTTCGCACCGCGCTGCGCGGCACCAGCGCGTCATAGCTCTGGCTCTTCTGGCCAATGGAGAGCGTCAGGTTCGTGCCCGCATCCACCTCGCCGGTGATTTTGAACTCCAGCAGCTTACCTCTGCCCGGATTGCTGGGATCGCTCTTGATGGCGCTGAGCGTCGCTTGAATGTCATTTCCCCAATAGTAGTTGGTGATCTCAGCCGTGTCGCCCACCGCAACCTTTTTGCTCTGCTCCAGGGTCACCGGGATGCTCAGCGAGTACCCCTGGTCATTGACCACAATCTGCGCCATTGGCTCATTGGCGGCGGCGGAATTGCCCGCCGTGGCATTCACCGTCGAAACCGTGCCCGCCACATTGGATTTTACCTCTTTGCCGACCGAGTCCGCCCGCAGCTCCTCCACCAGCTCCCGCTGGCGCGCAATCGACCGCGCCTGCGCCTGCAGATCCAGCTGGGCAATCTGCTGCTCTTTCTGGTCGGTCTCCTGGGTGTCCTGCAGCGCATAGACCAGGTCCTCCAGCGCGGTCTGGTTGGCCTCCACCTCGTCGACCAGGGTGTTGTACTCCGTCTCCTGCGCCTCCAGGTCTGTGACCTCTGCCTGCCAGTCCTCCACCAGCTGCTGCCGGTTTTTGAGCTGGTTCTGCTTGGAGGTCAGCGTCGATTTGACGGAGTTCACATTGCGCTCGTAGTTGTTGACGCGGCGCTCCGCCTTCTCAAGATCGTCGCGGGTCTCGGACAGATCGCTTTTCGCATTTTTTATTTTCTGCTCCAGCTTTTTCTTCTGCTCGTCCACATTTCCGCCGCCGCCCTGGGCATTTTCCAGATCCTTTTTGGCATCTGTGAGCTGCTGCTTCAAATCGTCGACCGAGGCCTGATCCTTCGTCAAGGTCTCATAGGCGGTCTTCTGCTCCTCCGTTGCAGAGGTCTTGACCAGAACGCCCATTTTGATTTTGATGTTCTCCTCCGTGGCCTCCGTGCCCTCTGCCTGGAGCGCATTGATCGCTGCCGTGCACAGCGCGCTGTAGTCGCTGCCATAGATCTGCTGATCCTCTGCCAGCGCCTGCTCTGCAG
Organism: Clostridiales bacterium; assembly: GCA_019421975.1. Classification (GTDB taxonomy): domain Bacteria; phylum Bacillota; class Clostridia; order Oscillospirales; family Oscillospiraceae; genus CAKTFW01. The sequence continues at coordinate 6,952 of JAHZEE010000065.1, forward strand.
CGGCCAGGTCCTGCTCCAGATCCCGCACCTTTCGTTCCAGCTCCTCTACGCCGGCGCCGTTGGTCAGCGCGTCCAGCTGGTCCTGGTAATTCTTGATGTCCGCCTCCAGCGAGCTCTCCTCCGACTGGTATTTATCCCGGTCAGAGACCGCCTCAGAGTAGGCGTCCTGCAGATCTGAAAGGGAGGTTTCCAGCTTGGAGACCTCGTTTTCGTATTGACGCTGCTCGTCTTTGGCAATTTTCAAGTACTGCTTGGCATCCACAAGCTCCTGGGGGATAAACTCGCAGGCATCGCGCTCTGCAATGGACTGATTGAGCTTCTCCTGCGCCCGGGTGATGTCCCGGTTCTCCTTGGCATAATCTGTGTTTGCCAGATTGATCAGGCCCTTTTGGTAGTCCAGCTGCATGGTCTCCAGGGAGGTCTCGGCCTCCGTCAGCTCCTGGCTGTCACTGTCAGCCAGCACAAACAGGACATCTCCAATCTGCACCTCGTCGCCCACCTTGACCAGGACCTGCTCCACCTCTCGGGTCTGCTTCAGCACGACATCATAGCTCTGATTGGCTGCGACCGTGCCGGAGCCGCGGATCTTGGCGTTGATGGTGCCGGAGGTCACATACTGGGCCGAAACCTCCGGCAGAGAGTGATTCATAATCGTGTTGGAAAAGAATGTGAGTACCAGAAGGACACTCAGGAAGATGATCGCCACATTCTTGATCCAACCTCTTTTTTTAACCTTTTCTTCAATCATTGCGCTCTTCTCCTTATCCCTTCACCGACCCGGAATGGGCGATGCCCTCTACCAGGTATTCCTCGCCATGGAGGAACAAAAGAAGGGCGGGAATCATGTAAATCACTGCCACTGCAAACGCAACGCCCACCTCATTGGCGTTGATCGTGGACAGATACACAGACAGGGGCTGCTTGGCGGCGTCCGGCAGCAGGATCAGCGGCTGCTCCACCATGTTCCAGTAGTCAATAAAGACCAGAATTGCAATGGAGTACAGCGCGCTGCGGCACTGCGGCAGGCAGATCTGCGTAAAAATCTGCCATTCGCTGGAGCCATCGAGCTTTGCCGCCTCAATGAGCGACACCGGAATCCGCCGCATGAACTTGGTCAGCAGGAATACGGAAAACGGTGCAAAAGAAAAAGAGAAAGCTTCGGATTTTGCCGCGCCACCTCGTAAATCCATAGGCCGCCACCGCCGCCACCGCCACCTGCAGCAGCACAATCGGAACCACCAGAATCATGGAGTTCCAGAACTTCAGCAGGTAGTCCGGGCTTTTGAACAGGGCCGTGATGTACTGGCTGAAGCTCACCTTGTCCGGGATAAACTTCAGGTTCACCTCATCGGCAATGTAGGTTTTCCCCTTGTTGTCGGTCATGTTGGTGAAGACCTGTCCATAGTTTGCGTTGAGCTCCGACTGGGTCATGAAGGAGTTGGTGATGGTGAGCACCGTCGGCAGTAAAAAGAGAAGCGCAAATGCCGCTGCCAGAACAGTCAGCACGGTTCTGCCAATGCGCTTTTTCATCCCTCCACATCCTTTCCAAACCGGTCTTCAATCACACACACCAGCGCAATGA
>JAHZEE010000066.1 GCA_019421975.1 Clostridiales bacterium
ACGGCATTTGAAGCGTGATGGCGCAGAGAAACTCCGGCTCCTCCGGCTCCGGCGGCGTGGCGGGCGTCCACTGGGGCACCGGGTAGCCGTCGTCATTGGGCGTAAAGCCCTCCCAGTCCAGCTCCAGCAGCGCCTGTGTGGATTTGGCCTCCGGGCTGCCGTTGAAGGTTGTCCCGGAGTTCCCGTAGTCGCTTCTGGGATCCGCCTTCGCGGTGTTCTGGCTGTCGTAATAGCAATTCTCATAGGTGATGGTGCCCGCCCGGTCGCCGCTGGAGGTCAGATAGGCCACGCTGCAGATGTTCCGGCTGCCGCCGACCATGCCGGCATAGTAGCAGTTTTTCAGGGTGATCTCCACGGTACTGGTGGTCCGGCCGATCAGGCCGCCTGCGAAGCCGTTGCTGCTGTGGGCGGTGACATCCCCCAGTACGGCGCAGTTTTCAACGGAGATCTCAGCCATGGCGGCCGAGCCGATCAGGCCGGCGGCGTAGTCCTTCTCCCCGCCGGTGACGGCCACATCCACGGTGCAGTTGACGATCTCCAGCGTGGTGAGATTGTCGTAGATGCCGGATACGGTTCCCACCAGGCCGGCGACATCGTTGGCGGACGGGTACTTGGATGCCTTGCTGTCTGTCACAGCGCCGGCGACGACACAGTTCTCAATTTTGCTGGGGCCGCCCGACACGGTGCCGGCCAGGGTGCCCAGGTTGTTGTAGTCCGCCGTGGTCTCAACCTGTAGGTTGTCCAGCTTCAGATTGCAGATGGTGCCGCTCAGATCGCCGACAAGGCCGGTATAGACAGGGCCGCCTGACCACGACGGACTGCCGGCCTTACCCGTCAGACGCAGATTGGAAATCGTGTGCCCCTGGCCGTCAAAGACGCCGTTGAGGCTGGCAATCGGTTCCATCTGTTGGCCGTCCAGATCGAGATCGGCGGCCAGCGTGATGGTGCCCGTCACCTCCTGACCGCCCAGAGCGATCAGGTCCTGCGCAGTGCGGATCACCTGCGTCTCCGACGCCAGCGCGGCGGTTGAAAGCAGGCTCAGCACCAACGCGGTGACAAGCAGCAGAGAAAAAATGCGTTTTTTCATTTGTGTTCCTCCCTTAGTTCGTGTTCCGTCTCTCTTCTTTATTCTAAATTCTGTCCGTGTCGGAAACAGAAGATTTCAAGCCCCCGTCCATCTTTTTTGACACATAAAAAAGTCCGTACGGCCGCAGCGGACCGTACGGACGAAACACCTTCGTTCGCAGGACCCCCGGTGTGGGCAGGAGCCAGGGGACAGCCCTCGGTGTATCTGACTAAACCCCTTTGGGGGTATCACAGTGACCCGCTCGCGGGGCTTCTCACCCCATTCCACCGCCGGTTTCCCGGGCGGGCATGTCCCACGCTATGAGATTGATCTGATTGTACTGCGCTTCACCTACATTTGTCAATATCTGGAAAATATTTGCTGAAAAAAAGCGGAGCCCTCGGCAGCCGGAAGCTCCGCCAAATGGGATTAAGCCTTGCCCAACACTTTGAGAACATCGCGGTTGACGATATTCTGCGGCATCTGGCCGGTCAGCGCGCGCACCACTTCCTCTGCCGGCGTGGACTGCAGCTGCGCCTGCGCCTCGATGGAATACCAGGCGGTGTGGGGGGTGACGATGACATTGGACCGGCCCACCAGCGGGCTGTCGATCTCCACCGGCTCATGCTCCAGCACATCCAGAGCTGCGCCGATGATCTCCTTGCGGTTGAGAGCCCAGACCAGATCCTCCTGGGCGATGACAGCGCCGCGGCCCACATTGATGATGGCGGCGGTGTTTTTCATCCGCTCGAAGGTGGTGCGGTTGAACATGTGGAAGGTGTCGTCGGTCAGCGGGCAGTGGATAGAGATGATGTCGGCGCCCTCGATCAGCTCGTCAAAGGTCTTGGGGATGACGCCGTATTCCTCCATCACCTTGGGGTCACAGAAGGCATCGTAGGCCCAGATGTGGTCACAGAAGGGTCTGAGCTTTCTGACGACGGCCTGAGCGATGCGGCCAAAGCCGACAATTCCAATCACCTGGTCGCGCAGACGGTGGACCTTTTTGGGCTTGCCATACCAGTTGCCGCCGGCCACATACCGGCTGTATGTAAATAGGCTTCTGGAGTGGGCCAGAATCATGGCCATGGCGTGGTCGGACACCTCATCGGTGCAGTAGTCCATCACATTGGTGTAGTAGATTCCGTGCTCTGTGGCCGCCTCTACATCCACCCCATCTGTGCCGGTGGCATATTTGGCGATGATTTTGCACTTGGGCATTTGCTCGATGAGCGCGCGTGTGATTTGGGCATACTGGAAGATCAGCGCATCGGCGTCGGCCGCGACCTTGGCGATCTCCTTCGGATCCCGCAGCTGATAGTCATAGACATCGGCGTCAATTTCCTTCAGAATCCGCAGCTCATTGTCAATGTTCTCGTATTCCCGGTCGGTGATGACGACCTTAAACTTCCCCATGATAAAAGCCCCCCTATCAAGAATTCTGCCATTATTTTAAACAAGCCGCAGGGGTTTGTCAATGCGGCAATTGTCAGATTTGTGCAAAAACTGCGCCGATGGGTGCGCGGATGGTGAGATCGGCGCGCAGATCGGCGGGGGTGGGATCCCGGTTGATGAGCACCAGCTGCTGGCCGCTGTAGTACTGCAGCAGGCCGGCTGCGGGATAGACGGTGAGGCTGGTGCCGCCCACAATCAGCATCTTGGCGCGGGAGATGGCCTGCACCGCGCCTTCGATACAGGCCGCGTCCAGCCCCTCCTCATAGAGCACCACATCGGGCTTCACAATGCCGCCGCAGCTGCACCGGGGAATGCCCTGGCTGTCGCGGATCCATTCCGGGCCATAGAATTTGCCGCAGCGCAGGCAGTGGTTGCGGTAGCACGAGCCGTGCAGCTCGTAGACTGTCTTGGAGCCGGCCCGGGTGTGCAGACCGTCAATATTCTGCGTGACGACAGCCCGCACCCTGCCCTGGCGCTCCAGCTCTGCCAGCTTGTAGTGGGCTGCGTTGGGCGCATAGTCCAGCGGCAGCATCTTCTGGCGGTAGAAGTCGAAGAATTCCGCCGTGTGGGTCTCGAAGAAGGTGTGGCTCAGCATGGTCTCCGGCGGATACTTGAATTTCATCGAGTACAGTCCGTCCACACTGCGAAAATCCGGAATTCCGGACTCTGTGGAGACGCCGGCGCCGCCGAAAAATACGATGTTGTCGCAGGCTGCAATCCAGCTGCGCAGGGTCTCAATTGCCTCATCCATTGGTCTCTGCCTCCAGTTCCTCCAGCAGCTTCTGGTCCTCTTTGCCTGAGAGATCCAGTCTTTCATATAGATCCGGCCGGCGCGTCCGGGTGCGCAGCAGCGCCTGCTTCCGCCGCCATTTTCGCACATTTTCGTGGTGGCCGGAGAGTAGAATGGGGGGTACCTGCAGTCCGTGCCAGACCTCCGGTCGGCTGTACTGGGGGTATTCCAGCAGCCCATTGTAATGGCTCTCGTCCTCAAAGCACTCCGGGTCTGAGAGCACCCCCGGCACCATCCGGGCCACGGCGTCGGCCACGGCCATGGCGGGAATCTCACCGCCGGTCAGCACGAAGTCGCCCAGCGAGAGCTCCTCGTCCACGCACTCGTCGATGAACCGCTCGTCGATGCCCTCATAGTGGCCGCAGACCAGAATCAGGTTGTCGTATTGCAGCAGCCGCCTGGCGTCGGCCTGGGTGAAGGTCTTGCCGGCAGGGCTCATATAGATGGTGTGCACCGGCCCGCCCGCCTCGTCGCACAGGGCCGTCCAGCAGCGGTAGAGGGGATCGGCCTGCATCACGGCGCCCCGGCCGCCGCCGTAGGGGTAGTCGTCCACCTGGCACTGCTTGTTGGCCGTGTAGTCCCGGATCTGGTGGGCCTCGATGCGGATGAGCTCCCGCTCCTGGGCCCGGCCCAGGATGCTCTCGTTCATCATGTCGCCCACGGTGTCGGGGAACAGCGTCATAATGTCAATCCGCATCGGTCTGCATCCCCTCGATGAGATTCACCACGATTTTCCGCGCCTGCAGATCAATCGCCTTGACAAACGCGCGGACATTGGGCACCAGATACTCCCGTTCGCCCCGGATGACGAGCACATCACCCGCCGGCATGGGGAGGACCTGGCGGACCGTGCCGATGACGGCGCCGTCCTCCGTCTGGGCCGTGAGGCCGATGAGGTCGGCGATGAAGACCGCGCCCTCGGGCAGCTCCAGCCCGTCCCGGTCGATGCTGACCGCCTGGCCGCGCAGGCGGGTGGCGGCCGCCGCGTCGTCGACGCCCTCCAGCTTGCACAGCACGCAGCGCTTGTGGACCCGGGAGAACTCCACCTTGTAGGGCCTGTCCTGGAGATAGAGGGTGTCAAACTGCAGCAGAAATTCCGGGCCGTCGGCCCAGGGGAGAATTTTTACTTCTCCGCGCACGCCATGGGCGCTCACAATTTCGCCGGCCTGCAAAAAAGAAGAGGTCATATCCGATTCCTCCTGTGGGTTAGATTGATATGATTATACCAGCTTTGCGGGGGTTTTCCAACCGGGACAGAAAAAATGCGTGGTTTTTGCAAACCACGCATTTCCGTCAGTCGACGATATCAACCGAGACCTTCTTCCCCTGACGCTGGGCCACTGCTTTGACCACAGCGCGAATCTCCCGGGCGATCCGGCCCTGGCGGCCGATAACCTTGCCCATATCCTCCGGTGCGACCCGGAGCTCCAGGACGGTCTCTTCGCCTTCCAGCTCCGTGACCGTGACCTGGTCGGGGTGATCTACCAGGTTCCTGGCGATATAAAGCAGGAGCTCTTTCATGGGAACACTTCCTTACTCGATGACGCCGGCTTTTTTCAGAAGCCCGCGCACCGTATCGGTGGGCTGTGCGCCGTTCTGGATCCAGGCCTTCACCTTGTCCGCATCGACCTGGACGGTGGCCGGGTCTGTCAGGGGGTTGTAGGTGCCGATCTCCTCGATGAAGCGGCCATCGCGGGGGCTGCGGGAGTCAGCGACGACAATCCGGTAGAAGGGGTTTTTCTTAGCACCCATTCTGCGCAGTCTGATTTTTACCATGGGGTTCACCTCTCACATATTTTAATGATCTATCGTAAAGCAAGATTGCTTTGAACGAACCGGGTCACATACCGGGCAGCCGAAAGCCGCCGGGCATGCCGCCGCCGAATTTGGACATGCCGCGCATGCGCTTTTTGGCGCCGGGACCGGACATCTGCCGGACCAGAGCCTGCATGGTCTCAAACTGTTTGAGCAGCTTGTTGATCTCCTCCACCGGCACGCCTGCACCCGCTGCGATGCGGCGCTTGCGGCTGTGGTTGAGCACATTGGGGTTCTCCCGCTCGTGGGGGGTCATGGACAGGATGATGGCCTCGGTGCGGCCCATGGCCTTCTCGTCCACCTCTACATTTTTAAGGTTGCCCATGCCGGGCATCATGCCCAGCATATCCTGGAGATTGCCCATGCTTTTGAGCTGGACAAGCTGGCCGTAGAAGTCCTGGAGCGTGAACTTGCTGCTGCGCAGCTTCTGCTCCATCTCCGCGGCCTTCTTCTGGTCGAAGGCGGCCTCGGCCTTTTCGATGAGCGTCAGCACATCGCCCATGCCAAGAATCCGTGAGGCCATCCGGTCGGGATGGAAGGGCTCAATGTCCTCGAGCTTTTCGCCGGTGCCGGCAAACTTGATGGGCTTGCCGGTGACGGCCTTGACCGACAGCGCCGCGCCGCCGCGGGCGTCGCCGTCGAGCTTGGTCAGCATGACGCCGTCGATGTTCAGCTGCTCGTTGAAGGTCTGGGCCACATTGACCGCATCCTGGCCGGTCATGGCGTCGACCACCAGCAGCACCTCGGTGGGATGCACTGTGGCCTGGATGGCCTGCAGCTCCTGCATCAGCGCCTCGTCGATGTGCAGCCGGCCGGCGGTGTCGAGAAACACCATGTCGAGCCCGTGCTTTTCCGCGTGGGCCACGCCCGCCTTGGCGATGTCCACGGGGTTGCCCTGGCCCATCTGAAAGACCGGGATGTCCAGCTTTTCGCCCACGATCTCCAGCTGCCGGATGGCGGCGGGGCGGTAGACATCGCAGGCCACCAGCAACGGGTGCTTGCCCTGCTTTTTCATATAGCCCGCCAGCTTGGCGCCGTTGGTGGTCTTGCCCGCGCCCTGCAGGCCCACCAGCATGACAATCGTAGGGGGCTTGGGGGAAATTGCGATCTTCTGGTTGTCGCTGCCCATGAGCTCGGTCAGCGACTGGTTGACGATCTTGACGATCATCTGCGCGGGCGTCAGGCTCTCGAGCACATCAGAGCCCACGCACTTCTCCGTGGTGGCCTGGACAAAGTCCTTGACCACCTTGAAGCTCACATCGGCCTCCAGCAGCGCCAGCCGGATCTCCCGCATGGCGGCCTTCACATCCGCCTCGGTGAGCCGGCCCTTGCTGCGAAGCTTTTTAAATACGCCGGAGAGTTTCTCCGTCAGACCTTCAAAGGCCATTTGATCACTCCTTTGCCGCCTGGACGGCTGAAAGAATCGTTTCCGCCTGCCGGACCGGATCACAGTCGCCGCGGGCAATGGCGCCTGCCGCGGCCTCGATGGCCTCCAGCGCCTGCGCCACCCGGCGCCCCCTGGCCATACAGCCCGTCTTTTCCTCAAACTCCAGAAGCAGCGCCTCGGCGCGGGCAATGGCATCGTGGACGCCCTGGCGGGAGATGCCCTCGTTTTCTGCAATCTCTGCCAGGCTCAGATCCTGGTTGTAGTATTGGTCGAACAGCTCCTGCTGTTTCTGGGTCAGCAGCGGGCCGTAATAGTCGAATAATAGGGTCATGGCGACTGCATCGCGTTTCATACAACCTCTCGCTTTCAAGGTAAATTACTTGACAGCGTGACCATTGTAATGCATCTCCAAAAAAATGTCAAGTATTTTTCCTTTACAATTTCGTTAAAACGGTTTACATAATGGAAAAAATGTGGTAAGATGGGAAACCAGAATACAGGAGGGAACAGAAAGTGAAAAAAAGATTGAGCGTAGTGGTGGCGCTGGCGCTGTGCGCGGCGCTGCTGGCGGGAAGCTGTCTGGCATCGAGCCTCGGCTCCACCCTTGCGACCTCCAGTCTCGGGGTCGGAACCCAGACGGAGCTGGCCACCGGCGTCTATTGGAACGGCTCCATTTCCGCGCGGCAGACGGAGCATGTGATTACATATGAGCCAAATGACACCGTGCAGCCCACGGTGGTCTTTGGAGACACCCTCTATGGCCGCAGCACCATGGACTATCTGGCCAGCTGGGCACAGAAGCAGGGCAAGACCATTGTGGCGGGCATCAACGGGAGTTTTTTCAGCATGACAAACGGCGTGCCCATCGGCCTGGTGGTGACAGAGGGGATCCTGCGCTCCTCGGGGAGCAACAATGCTGTGGGCTTCCGCGCCGACGGCTCTGCGGTCATCGGCGCACCGGGGCTGTATGTGACCATGGCGTATCCCACAGAGGAGACCACGGTCATCAATTACAACAAGAGTCTGACCACGGTCAACGGCGTGGTGCTGTACTCCAGAGACTATGACACCCTGACCAAAAATGCCATCAACGCCTACAATGTGATTGTAAAGCCGGTGAGCACGGAGCCGGATGAGGACGGCGGGGAGCAGCCCAAGATGTGGCTGGGCCTCAACGACACCCTGGAGCTGGAGGTGCAGTACAGCGGCGAATGCTACTCCTGTGAGATTCCGGAGGACGGCTTTGTCCTGTCCATCGCCATGGACACCGCATACAAGACGGCGCTGCAGAGTATGCAGAGCCTCAAGGCGGGAGATATCGTCACAATCAGCACCCAGACCGACGAGGCGTGGGCCGATGTGGTCTATGCCTGCGGCGGCGACGAGATGCTGGTGGAGAACGGACAGGCCAAAAACACCTTTGTGCTGGACTCCGCAAACCGGCGTACCTGCCGCACGGCGGTGGGCATCAAGGAGGACGGCAGCATGGTGTTCTACACCATGGACGGCCTGCAGTCCGGCTATTCTGCCGGCCTGACCCTGCGGGAGCTGGCGGTCCGGATGCAGGAGCTGGGGTGTGTGACGGCGATCAATCTGGACGGCGGCGGCTCGACCATTCTGGGGGCCCAGTATCCGGGCGAGAGCCAGTATACCACCGTCAGCAAGCCCTCGGATGGTCAGCAGCGCAAATGTGCCAACTTTATCTTCCTGACCATGGACACCGAGACAGCAGGGCAGACGGAGCTGCTGCACCTGTATCCCTATGACGCCATTGCGCTGCCGAACGGCACCATTTCCTTCACCACAAAGGCGACGGATGGGGACTACCGCGCCAGCCAGGTGCCGAGCCGTCTGGAGTACAGCGCAGAGGGCGGCACCATGGAGGAGAATGTGTTCCGCGCCGGCTCCATCGGCACCGCCACGGTGCGGGTGGAGGGCGACGGCGCTGCCGGAGAGGCG